>JALNZF010000009.1 GCA_023229435.1 Nitrospirota bacterium | reverse complement strand
TTTGACACGATGAAAATAACGATTTTTGGCGGCGGTGGCTTTATCGGATCTGCAATTGCTGATCGTTTGCTCAAAGATGGTCATGAGCTGCGCATTTTTGAGCGTCCCCGCGTCGTACCCTATCGCCAGTTTTCTGATGATGAAAGAGTTGAGTGGCTGACTGGCGATCTGATGAGCCTCCATGATGTGAGCAGTGCAATAGACGGCGTTGATGTCATCCTGCACCTGGTATCGACGACTCTACCCAAGAATTCCAACGATGACCTGGTTTATGATATACAGAGCAATCTTGTACCCACCTTGCAGATGCTTGGTGCAATGGTAGCTAAACGTGTACGCAAGATTGTATTTATTTCCTCTGGAGGTACCGTTTACGGCAATCCGGTCTATCTTCCTATAGACGAAAACCATCCGACCGAGCCGCGTGTGTCATATGGTATTACGAAACTTGCTATTGAGAAATACCTGTTGATGTATCAGCACCTGTATGGAATTAAGGCAAACATTCTCCGGGTTGCTAATCCGTTTGGTGAGCGTCAGAGAGTGGAGACGGCTCAGGGGGCAGTGGGCGTCTTCTTGAGTAACGCAATCCAGAATAAGCCTCTGGAAATATGGGGCGATGGCAGTGTTACCCGTGATTATTTATACATCAGCGATGTGGCCGAAGCATTTGCTCACGCTGTTGATTACGATGGTGAAAAATCAGTCTTCAATATCAGTTCGGGTGTTGGCACTAGTCTCATCGAAATGATAGATATGCTTGAGCGCGTTCTTGGTCGCGAGGTTGTTCGTCACTACCGGCCAGGTCGACCGTTTGATGTGCCGGTAAGCATTCTGGACAATTCCTTGGCACGGCAGGAATTGGGATGGGAATTGAAGGTAACGCTTGAAGAAGGAATTGTTAAAACGGCTGCCTGGATGCGTAAGGTGTTAAATAAATGACCAGAGCGGCAGGTATTTGACAATATATTTGTGATCGGCTCTGGCAGAGCGTCAAGTACGAAGACGTATATATCTGAAAGCGTATGCCACATTACCTAAAGTACAGATTGGGTTGATGGAATGTTTTGTATTTTATAACACAACGAAAGAACACACCAATTATTGGATTTCAGCACACGTGATGAGATATAACGGATATACAGTGGTGGCCGAGCAAAAAATGTGGATAAATTCAAAGAGAGAGAAGCGCATCAAGGAGAAGTGGAAATCGGGGCAGCGCCATTCCGCTGCGTATTGATTGGTCACCCAACTAAACTCGACACATTATTGTCTTGACAGAAAGGTCCACTTTACAGTACAAATAGCATTTTGAGTGACGTTGTATGATAAATATAAACATATACGCAGGGGTTCGTGGTTTGTTATGATGAAATCCCTATCCATTTTTAGACATGTTTCTGAATTCGAGAGCATTTAAAATGACTCGTATAAACATATATATATTGGCTATTTGCTCACTTCTTTTTGCTGGCGTGATTGGGCACAACGATTATCGGGAGAGCAATAAATTATATTTTGTAGTATATATGGAATCCTCCAATATAGGTATTAGCCAAATATTTTTTGATATAGGCCATGGTGTCACTGAGCAGGATTCGAGTAGATTACAAGTTCAGCGTGGGGCCTTCCAGAAATATTTGTTTCCTTTGCCTACCTTACCCATAAAAAATCTTCGTTTTGATCTGATCGACGCTCCTTCAGTGCTTAGGATAAATAAAGCTGGAATTGAAAATGCGTCGGGCGACATACTTAAAAATTATCCTGTCAAGTCTTTTAAGTCAAAACAGCAAATCAGCGGAATGGATGTCATCGAAGATATGCTGGTTATACATACAGTAGAAAATGCTAACGACCCTATAACAGAAATAGAGAACTCATCGTTTAATAAGAAAAGTAGTTGGATAGATTTCCTTGCGCACCGTGGATGGATCTATGCTGGATACGCCTTATTAATCTTCACCATTTTCATTGGTTTGGCTAAGTGCCGTCGACAAATTGCCGAGACTATAGAACGGCTGGTTAATTATTCGGTCGCAAACCCAAGAAAAGCGATAGCGTTTATTGGGCTTATTTCAGCCGTCGCAAGTTGTTACCCCGTTGTGTTCTTTGGTAAGAGCTTTGTTTCTCCCGTCGGGGTGGCCGCCTTGTATGGCGCCCCCCCATGGGTGCCGGGCTTTTCATTTAATGGGTTTATCGAAAATTATCGTGGTTCAGATCTGGGGGCGACATTATGGAGCATAGCCCCCAATACCGTTGTGCAACATGATTCGCTATTTCGCTATTTTGAATTTCCATTCTGGAATCGATATGTTGGCGGCGGAATCCCGCTGTTTGCGCAAGGCCAGTCAATGATCGGAGATGTTTTGCATTGGATTCCAGTTTTTCTGGATGGAAGTTCTATTGGCTGGGATTTTAAATTCATTCTGTCTAAGGCAATATTTGCGGTCGGAATGGGTTTACTCGTTTTTCGGTTTACAGACAGATTATTAGCTGGATTATTGATTGCGATTTCCAGTTGTTTTCTTGGTTTCTTCGCATATCGGTTTAACCATCCAGTATTTTTTGTTTTGACTTATGCGCCTTGGGTAGTGCTTCAATGGGATCGACTTGGGAGAGTTTTGACTTTACCAAATCCGCATGTAAGAAGTTGTGTTTCGCAAGGCCTTTTGCTGGCTGCCGTTACTTGGTTGCAACTTAACGCGGGGCCACCCAAAGAAGGTGTTATCACTGCATGTTTCATGCAAGCTTTGGGAGTGCTGGCTTTTTTGGTGCACATTTCCCCTAAGTGGGGACGCATCCGATCATTTGTTTTTGCATTCGGAATCGGATTTACTCTTGTCATGATTACCGCGCCGCATTGGTTGCTTTTTTTGGATGCGTTAGGCAAAGCATTTACTTCTTATGACACTCCTGGTGTTTCTACATTTCAGCCGTGGATGATCATTGGATTTTTCGATAATTTCTTTTTTCAAAAGTACTTTAATAATAATCTTACAGGGCCCTCAGTAAATCTATTTATTTTTTTTTGTATGGCAAGTTCTTTTATAAGTTTGCGTCTTCGACAATCGTGTATAGTTTGTGGCAGTTGGGGATTATTTGTCTTGGCAATGTCTACTGCGTATGGCTTGATCCCGGTGTCAATCCTGATTGCTATTCCTTTTATCAACAAGGTACATCACGTGGGAGACACCTTTTCAGTGCCTATGACGGTACTTGCTTTAATCATCGCCGGGCATGGAATCCGGGACTTCTTAGAGGCATCCGATAAATTTAAGAAGGCAATCCTAGCTTTTTCAATTTCAAGTTTTCTTGGGTTATGGCTCGTTTTAATTTGGCAAAATCCTATTAAATATTCTATTGAAGAGAGGTATATTGTTATTGTTTTTATTGTACTCATCGGGCTTGTAGCACTATACCAGCTCGCTGGATCAGGTGTTTGGAAAAAAAGGATAGGGTTAATAATATTAACATGTTGCTTTTTGGTATTAAATGTTCGTCATGGCATGCATTTGATGACAGGAGTGGCAACGATTGATGCTTATGTGATGAATTCTACAGAGCGCGCTAATTATTCAAACAAGTCGAATGCCATCGAGTATGTTAAAAAGAGAATTGACAAAGCAATGATACCGACGCGGGTAGTTGGTGAACGAGAGGTTTTATTCCCTGGCTTTAACGCTAGATTGGATCTAGAAGGAATAGTGCCTGTTGAGCCATTAAGAAGTAAAAATTACGAAAAACTATTGACTCTTATTGATTACCCAATGGTTGATTGGGGCTGGTGCCGTCGTATTAAAAGTGATCAGATTACCAGTCGTGCAGCTTCACTGGATTTGCTGGGGATAGGTTACATGGTAGCAGATGTTGGAACCAAGATGCCTCAAGATATGCAGTTGCTATACTCCCGCGATCTAGATGTCTGGCAAAGAGAGTCCGTATGGCCAAGGGCTTTCTTCGTTAATAAAATAATAGAAGTACATAAACCAACTGATATTATAGATGCATTGGCAGATAAAAAGCATGTACCATTCGCCGCAGTGGAAAGTCAGTTCATCCCGCAGGGAGTCCTAAAAAACAATACGCTCTACCGGGTAATACCTGCGGGAGAATACAGGTTGACGAACAATAGTACTCGTTTCTCTGTTGAGGCGAGCGGCCCGGGTATCATTGTGCTCGGTGAAACATATTATCCTGGCGATTTTGTTGCGAATGTAAACGGCGAGAAAGTTGACTATATTCGGGTGAACGAAGCATCTAAGGGAATATGGGTAAATAAAGCGGGAGAATATGATGTGAGTTTTACCTACAGGCCAGAAAAACTTAACCAAGCTATATTGATATGCCTCTGTGGATTGATGTTATTGCTGCTGCTTATCAGGATGTCTATTGGAATTCCTAAGGAGTTTGTAAAATTATGATCGCTTTATTGACACACATTTAAAGTATTTTATATTTAAGTGAAATTAAAGAGGGTGGGTTATGAAGATATTTGTTTCTGGCGGTGCAGGGTTTATCGGTTCTCATATTGTGCAAAGATTGCTGCTGGATGAGCGTGTCGAGTCACTTGTTATTTACGATAATTTCACGTCCGGGAGCATGGAGCATTTAAAATCGGTAGTGTCGAATCTCAAACTGAAAATTGTTGAAGGCGATATCAAGCACTTGGGCTTGCTAACGCACGCGATGGCCGGTGTAGATTTGGTAATCCATTTTGCGGCGAATCCGGATATCGCCAAAGCTGTAAAACAACCCGATATAGATTTTTGGGAAGGTACGTATCTGACTCAGAATATCCTTGAGGCCATGCGCGTCAATAACGTTCCTGAAATTCTGTATACGTCCGGCAGCGGCATTTATGGCGAAGCGCCGGATGTGGCGTTCGCGGAATCCTATGGTCCTTGTTTCCCGATCTCAACTTATGGCGCCAGCAAGATGGCCTGTGAGGCTCTGATTTCGTCTTATTGCCATATGTTTTCTATGAACGGCCGCGCATTTAGATTCGCCAATGTCGTTGGTCCAAAACAAACTCACGGAGTCGGTTACGATTTTATCCGAAGGCTTAAACATGACCCGACCAAGCTTCGCATACTCGGCGATGGATCGCAAACCAAGTCTTATATTTACGTCGAAGATGTCATAGATGCGATGTTGCTGGTTCTCGGCAAAAATGCTAAAATCCAAGGCCAATGCTTCGACGTTTTCAACGTCGCGACCGACGACTACATTTCCGTAACTGAAATTGCTGATATTGCCTGCCGGGTGGCAGGAGTCGAGCCAGGTTCTGTTGACTATCAATATACGGGTGGCGACCGTGGATGGAAGGGTGATGTCCCGAAAGTTTTGTTCGATGTCCATAAAATTAAGAAACTTGGTTGGCGGGCACAGCGCAGTTCAGCTCAAGCGATTGAAGCGTCTATCGCAGCCATGAATAACGAAATATAAATGAAGTCAAAATGTCAATCCTGAGGAATCCAAAATGGCGATGAGAATTTCCGGAAATCCAAAGTGTATAGAATTGATTATTCCTGAAAGCGATGTAGGCATAGACCAGCTACCGGAAGTCAGTATCGTAGTGCCTGCACTCAACGAAGAAATCACTATAGGTGAGTTTGTTGACTGGTGCTGGGAAGGCTTAAAGCGAGCAGGAGTGTCTGGCGAAATTATTATTGTCGACAGTTCTTCCGATGACACGCCCAATATTGCACTCGCGAAAGGCGCGCGCGTTCTTCGTACGCCTAAAAAGGGTCTTGGCCAAGCCTATATCGACGTTATTCCGTCGATTCGCGGCCGTTTCATTATTATGGGTGACTGTGACTTGACTTATGATTTTCGCGAAATTAAAGTTTTCGTCGACAGTTTTCGCGCCGGGAATGAATTTGTGATGGGATCGCGTTTTGCGGGTACAATCGAATCCGGCGCAATGCCTTCCCTTCATCGCTATTTCGGTACGCCGCTGACGACCTGGATTCTGAACAGAATCTACCATAGCAGCTATAGCGACATTCATTGCGGAATGCGTGGATTGACAAAAGATGCTCTGCTTAAAATTAATCTTACTTCAAAAGGCTGGGAGTATGCATCGGAGATGGTGCTGAAAGCTTCCCGTATCGGCCTAAAGATAGCCGAAGTACCTGTTTCTTTTTATAAAGACCGGGAAGGAAGATACAGCCATCACCGGCGTGCCGGTTTCTGGTCGCCCTGGCTTGCTGGTTGGATTAATCTTAAAGTGATGCTGGTGTATAGCCCGGACTCATTTTTGATCAAGCCGGGTGTTTTCTCCTTCTTCATCGGCCTCATTATTTCGCTGCTTTCTCTGGGGGGCTCAATTTCTATTGGCCCGATCGGCTTCAACATATACATGCTATTGCTTGGACTGACAGCTACGGTGCTGGGCTACTCTCTGTTTCAAGTCGGAATCCTGGCGAGAAATGCTCATGGCCTGCGTAGCGGCATAGAAAGGTCGATTCTGGAGAAATTTACCTATGATCGTGGTATGATCACTGCTGGCTTGCTATGCACGGGGGGCTTCGCTCTGGACCTTCAGTTCCTTGCAGACTATATCGCCAATGATTTTGTTATCGGTAGTTTATCGCGCTTCGCCATATTCGGTTTACTATTGATTATTCTTGGAGTGCAGACGTTCTCGTTCACTTTGCTGCTTGAACTGGGTCGGCGACTTGGAGGCAATCCTTATAAAAGAGGGTAATTACTCATAATTGTTCGATAGGATTTATAACCAATCACAGCAAATTTATCCAGTATTAATATTGTAACCTATACATTCAAATAGAATTACGGTTTATTTATTAGGTGCGTGATAATATAATGATAATTTGTGATTTAGAGGGCTTGCGGAAATGAAACCAAATGCTTCGGATAATTGGGATGATCATTGGGGAAAGCAAAATTCCCTGGCTGATTATAACCCTGGGCAAATATTAAGACATAGGCTTGTATTTGGCGAAATTAATAAGATTAGCAAAAAAAAGGCAACGTTACTTGTTGATTTTGGCTCGGGTCAGGGAGATTTAATCAAAAAACTTTCCAGAGAATTTAAAAACATAAAAATGATTGGTTTGGAGTACAGCCAGATTGGAGTAGAAATTTCGAGACAGAACAACCCTGGAGCCACTTTTATTCAAGCCGATTTAACTCAAGATTTATTCATAAAAGAGCTGTATAGAAAGGCTGACATTATTACTTGTTGTGATGTTTTAGAGCATGTTGATTACCCTGAAAAAATCGTGAAAAATGCATTGAATCTGTTGGAACAGGACGGGGTATTAATTATTACACTTCCTGGTGGGCCTATGTCAAAGCTTGATATCCATATCGGCCATAGAAGACACTACAACAAATATAGTCTCTCAAAGTTGTTACAGCAATGTGGTTTTAATAAAATTCAGATTGTTTCAGCAGGCTGGCCATTTTTCAATCTCTATCGTTTAATGCTGCTTTTTCGTGGTGATAAATTAGTCAATGATGTATCATTTAACACTTCAGCGATTAAAACCAGGTTAATCCAAATGGTGGGGTTATTATTTTCCTTATTATTCAGGGGCAACATTAATTCATCCAAATATGGATGGCAAATTATAGCTATTGCGACAAAGGAGTGATTTTGAGAGTCCTCATTACTGGCGTATCTGGATACTATGGATCAATTCTCACGAAATATCTCTTGAATCAGGACATAGAGTGTGTTGGAATAGATTTAGTTCCTTCTGACATTCTATCGAATGAAAAACTGATCATTTGTAATTTATGCGATTCTATGGATTTAGAACAGAAATTACGTGGGCAGAAATTTGATGCAATTATTCACTTGGCATCACAAATTGATTTTGCGGTTAGAAATCAGAGAAATTTATACGATAACAATGTGGTTGGTACTAGAAACATAGCTAAAATTGCGCTTGCGCTCGGTATAAAGAATTTCATTTTTACTTCCTCAAATTCAATATTTTTAGGCGTTAAGAATAAATTTATCCGAGATGACGATGCCCCAAGTCCTATCGATATGTATGGAAGATCTAAGTGTGACTCTGAATCGATATTATTAAATTATCAAAATAAATTTCATGTGAACATATTGAGATGCCCTAATATAATAGATGCCGGAAGGGTAGGGATGTTGTCAGTTTTATTTGAGTTGGTGAGGTCAAATGCAACATTATGGGTTTTGGGTGATGGAGGAATTAGGCATCAATGTCTGTACGCGCAGGACTTAAATACGGCAGTAGTGAAGTTATTGTCTTCATCTAAATCAAGTACTTACAACATTGGATCGAGTAATGTCCCCAGTTTTTTAGAAATGTTTCAGCATTTAATTAAGCTAACTAATAGTAAATCAAAAATTAGATCAATACCCGCTACTTTGGCCATTCCGATACTAAAATTATGCTATAAATTTCATTTATCTCCATTGGGCCCGTATCAATTCAGGATGTTGACGCAAGACTTTGAGTTTGATTTATCGAAAATTACAGCAGAATTAGGATGGAAGCCAACACAAAACAATTCACAGATTCTGGAAATTGCATATAGGCATTATTGTGACAATATTCAAAATATTCAATCAAAGAAAAGTGCCAACAGTGCACCTGTTAAAATGGGAATTTTAGGATTGTTAAAGTTATTCAAGTGGTAGGCTTTACCCTGCATAATGTGTGCTGAAATATGTTATATGAGGGTCTCTTTGCATAAATCAAATATTGCGCTTGTCCGTTGCTTGTTTTAATGTCTAGAAATAATAATTTGGTTAAATATACAATCATGGATTATCGTAAGATTTCTCATTTTTTATTAATTGGTTGCTTGACATTTATTATTTACTATGCACTTTTATGGATTTGCTTCGGCTTTGCGGGCCTGCCGTATCGTGCAGCAGTTGCAGTTGCTTATACAGCTGCGATTGTTTTTCATTTTCTGGGGAATAGAAAAATAACTTTTAATGCCGGAGGAACGAAATTCTGGCACCAGGTCTCGCGCTACATGTCCGTTGCTTTGCTGAACTATTTCGTTCAATTAGGAATTATCGGACTCTGCTACGAGATGTATGGAATTAATTTTTATATCAGCGCTTTTTTTGGAGTAATGTCGACCATGATCACAGGATATTTATTAATGAACTACTGGGTTTTTAAGGGGGGGAAATTATGATTATCGCTCGTAGTCCTCTGCGCATCACACTCGGTGGTGGTGGCACAGACTTGCCATCCTACTATCGTGACCACGAAGGATTTCTCATTTCAGCGGCTATAGACAAATATGTTTATGTAACCATTAACCGGCCTTTTGTGGAGGGTATTTTTCTAAAATACTCTGCGATTGAAAGTGTGACTAAGGTCAATGAAATCAAGCACCAGATTATTCGTGAAGCCCTCATCATGCAGAATCTTCGCACTCCGCAGATTGAAATATCGACGCTTGCGGATATCCCTGCAGGTACCGGCTTGGGATCTTCAGGGAGTTTTACGACAGCGCTGCTGAAAGCGCTGTATACTCACCGCAAGCGCCATCTCCATCAGGAAGAACTGGCAGAATTGGCCTGCCACATTGAAATTGATCGACTCGGAGAGCCCATTGGCAAGCAGGACCAATACATTGCTGCCGTGGGAGGAATTACCTGTTTTACGTTCCATAAAGATGATAAAGTTACCGCCGTACCCCTAGGCATCAGCATAGATACCATGTTTGACCTTGAGGATAAACTGCTTTTGTTTTTCACAGGGTTTTCGCGAAGCGCCAGCGGTATTTTGAAAGACCAGAAGGTGCGCTCACAGAATAACGATGCCGATATGCTTAACAACCTGCACTATGTAAAGGATTTAGGCTACCGCAGCAAGGCAGCATTAGAATCCGGGAATACAGTCCTTTTTGGTGAGTTGATGCACGAGCACTGGGAGCATAAGAAACGCCGTTCCGGGGGGATGAGCAACCCTAAAATAGACGAATGGTATGAGTTGGGGATTAAGAACGGAGCAGTAGGCGGCAAGCTCGTGGGAGCGGGCGGTGGCGGCTTTTTGATGTTCATGGCGAAAGAACGGAACAAATTGCGTCATATCATGGCAGCTGCCGGCCTGGAAGAAGTGCGCTTCCGCTTCGATTTTGAAGGCGCAAAGGTGGTGATGTCGTCCTGATGCTCCCAATAGCAATTCTGGCTGGCGGCCTGGCAACACGTCTTCGTCCTATTACTGAGAAGATACCCAAAGCGCTGGTCGGCATAGCCGGAAAACCTTTTATTGTTCATCAGCTTGATCTTCTGAAGAGACAAGGCATCGAGCATGTCGTGCTGTGTGTGGGTTATCTCGGAGAAATGATCCATGACCTTGTAGGCAAGGGAGACAGGTTTGATCTTCAGATCGAATATTCCTATGACGGCCCAGTTCTTCTGGGGACCGGTGGATCATTGAAAAAAGCATTGCCCCTGTTAGGAGATTCGTTTTTTGTACTGTATGGCGATTCATACCTTGATTGCGACTATAAAAAGGTTCAAGCTGCCTTCGAGATGAACGGAAAACCAGCCTTGATGACGATTTTACGGAATGAAGACCGCTGGGACAAGAGTAATATCCTTTACCAGGATGGCAGGATCATGAAATATGATAAGAAGCACCTTACCCCCCATATGAAATATATTGATTATGGTCTCTCCGTGCTGAGCAAGGACATATTTACCGGAATAGATAAAGAGTCAGTTTTTGATCTTGCTGAATTGTATAAAGACGTGGTAGATACAGGACGAATGGCAAGTTACGAGGTATCAGAACGTTTCTATGAAATAGGGTCCCGTCAGGGGATAAAAGAAATAAGTCGGCTCCTTGAGCCGAAAATAATGAATATGGATGGCCATCAAAGAGAGGAGCGGCAGGATGAATAAGAGAGATTACATAGACATGTACATGTCTGAAGTCATGGAGATCGCACGTTCAATCGATAAAGGGTTAGTTGAAAAGGCAGTTAATGTGCTGCTTGATACGAGAGGCAAGAAGGGAAGGCTTTTCATATTGGGAGTCGGTGGTGGGGCAGGCAATGCGGGGCATGCGGTAAACGATTTCAGGAAAATCGGTGGGATCGAATCATATGCTCCGACGGATAACGTTTCCGAATTAACGGCACGAGTCAATGATGACGGCTGGGATACGGTTTTTGTCAATTGGTTGAAAGGCAGCAGGCTTACTGCAAACGACTGTATTTTCGTATTATCCGTTGGCGGCGGAAATGCGGAAAAAAATATCAGTGCCAATCTGGTCCATGCACTGAAATATGCCAAAGAGACGGGATCGAAGGTCATTGGCATCGTGGGAAGAGACGGGGGATATACAGCAAAGGTAGCTGATGCCTGCGTTCTGGTCCCGACGGTGAACAGTGAGACGGTAACGCCACATACAGAGGAATTCCAGGGAGTCATTTGGCATATGATAGTTACGCATCCCGCTCTGAAAGCACATGAAATGAAGTGGGAATCTGTAAAGTAAATGCATAAGGCAATATTTCTAGATAGAGACGGCGTTATTAATCGTCTTGTATGGAATCCATCAACAGGTGAGTTTGAATCTCCCCACCATGTTAAAGATCTAGAGATATACCCGTGGACATTGGAGTCCCTCAGTACCTTGAGGAAGATGGGGTACCTGCTTTTTCTCATATCCAATCAGCCAAGTTATGCAAAAGGGAAGACCTCGATGGAGAACATCAAGGAGATCCATGATAAAATACACCGGATATTTGAGGAGCACCAGATTGATTTTGCCGATTATTATTATTGCTATCACCATCCTCACGGTATCGTCCCTGAATTGACAGGTACGTGTCAATGCCGCAAACCGGGCACGCTGTTTCTTTCCATGGCGAACGATAAATATTATCTTTCACTAAAGGACTCGTGGCTCATTGGGGACCGGGACAGTGATATTGTCTGTGGACAATCGTTTGGATTAAGGACCATTCAGATTCAAGAACAATGTTCCATAAAAAATAGAGGAGAGAGCCATCCGGATTTTATCGCAGAAAATCTAAAAAAAGCCACACAGATTGTTGCCGATTATTCTAATGAGATAAAAGAAAGGGGAGTACAGTATGAAAAAAGGTAGCGGACTTAAGATCAAACTTTATGCTGACGGTGCAGATATTTCAGCCATGAAGGAAGCGCACAAGAGTGGATTAGTAAAGGGCTTCACCACGAATCCCACGCTCATGAAAAAAGCCGGGGTAAGTGATTATCCGGCATTTGCAAAGGCAGTGTTGAAAGAAATCACAGATTACTCTATTTCGTTCGAAGTTTTTTCCGATGATTTCGATGCAATGGAACGAGAAGCCCGTGTAATCGCAAGCTGGGGGAAGAACGTTAACATTAAGATCCCTATAACCAATACAAAAGGACACTCCTCAATCCCGCTCATAAAAAAGCTTTCTGCAGATGGTTTATCTTTGAATGTTACCGCGATTCTCACATTAGAACAGGTTGAGGCTGTTGCGAAAGCATTGTCGCCAAAAATAATGAGTATCGTATCGGTATTTGCAGGAAGGATTGCGGATACAGGCCGTGACCCAATGCCCATGATGAAAAAGTCTGCTGAAGTTCTTAAGTCAAACCCTAATGCGGAGCTCTTATGGGCAAGTTCACGTGAACTACTCAATATTATGCAGGCTGAAGCGTGCGGTTGTCATATCATTACCGTCACCAATGATCTTCTGAAGAAACTTGCTATGGTCAATAAAGATCTGGGTGAACTTTCGCTTGATACAGTAAAAATGTTTTATAATGATGCACAGTCGGCGGGATATGTGATTTAGCCAAATAAACTCAACGATTCGTAATATACAACGGGCACATCTGTCCAAACACTTTCGCGAACTATCGTTGGAAAGATGTGCCCGTTTTCTACCTGACGAAATTCGATACAATATAAAAATAAAAGATTGTCATTGTAACATTACGGATAAGGTAACAACCTCAATTATGAATCCGTTCAAATTAATCATTCGCTATTCCGTTAAGAGTTTTAAAATTCTGAAGAATGACGGTGTATCGCATCTATATACTAAGATAAGGAACAAGCTGTATTATAATTTATCAGAGAAAAAGCGGTATCAGTTGTGGATAAATAAGAATGAACCGAAACCAGGGGAAATTCGTAACCAGAGAAATATATCATTCCTGAATATGCCAAAAATCAGCCTCGTTGTTCCCGCCTATAACACGCCCAAAAAGTATTTAGTTGCCATGATAGAATCTGTTGCCAGCCAATCATACTCAAATTGGGAGCTTTGCATTGCATATGGTGGCAATCATGATCTTGATGTAAATACAATCTTGGAGCGCTATGCGTCAAATGAGAGTCGGATCATTGTAAAACTCTTGAATAATAGAGGGATTGCCGGAAACTCGAATGAAGCCATTGCTCTTTCTACCGGGGATTATATCGCATTTCTTGATCATGATGACACGCTTGCGTCATTTGCACTCTTTGAGCTTGTAAAGGCCATCAATGAAAATCCCGGTGCCGACCTGCTGTATTCCGATGAAGATATTCTGTCGGACGACGGCACCAAGCGGATGGAGCCTCAGTTTAAACCTGACTGGTCTCCGGATTTATTGCGAAGCTTTAATTATATATGTCATTTAACTGCTCTATCGAAGCAATTACTGGCCTTGATCGGTCCATTCAGGGAGGGGTTTGAAGGAAGTCAGGACCACGATCTATTTCTACGGGCGTCGGAACAATCAAAGAAAATCGTTCATATTTCGAAAGTTCTTTATCACTGGAGATCTCACGCATCATCTGTCGCTATGAATATGAGCGCCAAGTTGTACGCATTCGACGCGGGGAAAAGGGCCGTTGCAGATCATTTGGACAGGATTGGATTTGACGGAACAGTCGAAGATGGTTTATTCTTGGGCTCATACAAGATCAATTTTGCCATTCATGGCGCACCTCTTATATCCATTATTATCCCGAATCACAATAATTTCGTTGACCTCCAAAAATGCGTGCAGTCCGTTTTGGGAAAATTGACCTACGCAAACTATGAAATTATCATTGTCGAGAGCAATAGCTCCGATCCGGCAGTTTTTCACTACTATGAGCAGCTTGGTACGGATAAGCGGATCAAGGTCATTGTCTGGGACAAGCCATTCAATTATTCAGCAGTAAATAATTATGGGGCCGGCCATTCCTCAGGTAGCATGCTTGTATTCCTAAACAATGATACGGAGATCATCAACACGGACTGGCTGCAGCAGATGGCAGGGCATGCACAGAGAAAGGATGTCGGTGCTGTCGGCGCCAAATTATACTATCCTGATGATACTATTCAGCATGGAGGCATTATTTTGGGTTTGCGAGGCATTACAGGTCATGCCCATAGGTATTTCCCAAGGGATTCGCATGGTTATATGGGGCGGCTGAAAGTTGTCCAGAACGTCTCTGCTATAACCGGTGCATGCTTCATGACGCGTAAGGTGGTTTTTGAGAAAGTTGGTGGTTTTGATGAGGATTATCCATTGGCGTTCGGCGACATCGATTATTGCCTGAAATTGAGGGGAAGAGGATATCTAATCGTCTGGACCCCTTATGCGGAATTGTATCATTACGAATCCAAAACAAGAGGGAGCGACGAGGAAGTACCAGAAAAAAAATTACGATTTTTCAGGGAATTTGAATTGTATAAAAATAAATGGCAACACATGCCCTTGCTTGATGATCCTTATTACAACCCGAACCTCACTCGTGATAGTGAAAATTTCTCAATCAGAATATAAGGTTTAGTTAATTACATTCAGGCGCTCCTATCCCATGTAATCCTTCAAATTCACCTGCAAATACACAACTTTACAAATTAACGCGTCTCATGTATACTTCATTATGGTTATTGATGATCTGTAATGATTTTCAAAGATAATTGATATGATAATGGTGATATATCCTCAGATTCAGATCTGCGTTTAGGAGGGGTTATTGAAAAAAGCGATCATAACAGGCATCACCGGTCAGGATGGCGCGTATCTAACGGAACTGTTACTTTCAAAAGGATACGAAGTATACGGGACCTATCGGCGAACAAGTTCCGTGAACTTCTGGAGACTTGAGGAATTAGGCGCTCACGCCAACCCGAACCTGCATCTGGTCGAATATGACCTGACCGACGCAAGCGCGAGCATCCGGCTCCTGGCGGATATCAAGCCGGACGAAGTCTACAATCTTGCCGCCCAGAGCTTCGTGGCCGTGTCTTTTGAACAGCCGATCACTACAGCGAACATCACGGGTCTCGGCGCATTGCATCTGCTCGAAGCCATCCGCATTGTAAATCCTAAGATCAAGTTTTATCAGGCGTCGACGTCCGAGATGTTTGGGAAGGTTCAGGAGATTCCCCAGACCGAGAGGACTCCGTTTTATCCTCGCAGCCCGTATGCCGTTGCAAAGCTCTTTGCTCATTGGACCACGATAAACTACAGCGAATCGTATGATATATTCGCCTGCAGCGGCATTCTCTTTAATCATGAGTCCCCGTTACGCGGAAAAGAGTTCGTGACCCGCAAGATCACCGATGCGGTCGCGAAGATCAGTCTGGGTAAATCTGACGTCCTTGAACTCGGAAACATGGATGCCAAACGGGACTGGGGATATGCAAAGGAATATGTTGACGGCATGTATCGCATGCTCCAGCATGACAAACCGGACACCTATGTGCTTGCCACAAACCAGACCCAAACGGTACGGCAATTTGTCGAAATGGCCTTTAAGACAATCGGCATAGCTCTTGAGTGGAAAGGCAAACAGGAAAAGGAAATCGGTCTTGATAAGAAAACAGGAAAGACCATGGTCCGTGTTAATTCCAAGTATTATCGACCTTGTGAAGTGGAGGTTTTGATCGGCAACCCGCAAAAGGCCAAATTAAAACTCGGGTGGGAGCCAAAAACATCACTCGAGGACCTTTGCAAAAAGATGGTGGAAGCCGATATCAGAAGAAATCGAAGCGGTTTTTCATTTTAGCAGTCACTCATTGCCTGGTACGCGTCATTCATCACCGCCATATCATGAAAAAAGTCCTTATCACCGGCATCGATGGCTTTACCGGAATCTATCTCGAAGAGCTGCTGCTGAAAGCGGGGTATGATGTCTACGGACTCGTATACCCGACGAGCAGAAACGAGAAGCATCTATCCTGTAATATTGTTGATAAGGATGACGTTATTGCGGCATTAAACGCAATCAAGCCTGACTATATTATCCATCTGGCCGGCATCTCCTTCGTCAAGCACAGTGACGTGAGGCAAATTTATGACATTAATTTCTTCGGTACCCTGAACATCCTGAAAGCTTTGCTTGAGATCGGACTCAAACCTGATAAAATTGTACTGGCCAGCAGCGCAAATGTTTACGGTAATCCTCCAACTGACATAATCGACGAGACCATTTGCCCGGTTCCGGTAAACCATTATGCGATCAGCAAACTTGCCATGGAGTTCAAAGCAAGGACCTATTTTGATCGCCTGAATATTCTGATAACAAGGCCGTTTAACTACACCGGGATAGGGCAGGGCGGTCAATTTCTCATTCCGAAGATCGTAAGTCATTTTAAAGAAGGAAAGCAGGAGATCGAACTCGGAAATCTCGATGTGGTCCGGGATTTTTCCGATGTGCGTTTCGTTGCGTCTGTTTATAAAGAACTGATGGAATGCAATACATCCTTGGAGATCGTGAATATCTGCTCCGGCAGGGGAGATTCCCTCAAGGACATTTTGCAAAAGATGAGTTCCATCGCCAAACATGAGTTACGAACAAAAATTAATCCGGATTTTGTCCGTAAGAACGAAGTAAAAACGCTCATCGGCTCAAATAAAAAATTGGTTTCTTTCATAGGCGAGTTGAAACCGTATCCCATTGAGGAGACATTGAAGTGGATGTTCTATGCGCCATAGGATCGCCGTACAAGGTCATGGACCAGTGAAGACCGCCATCGTCCATGACTGGCTGGTCACCTATGCCGGTGCGGAACGGGCCCTTGAACAGATACTCTCCTTGTATCCCGAAGCGGATCTGTACAGCCTCATCGATTTTATTCCGCAGGGACAGAGGGCGTTCATCCTCAACAAACAGGTCAAAACGTCCTTCCTCCAGTCTTTTCCCTTTGCAAAGAAGAAATACCGAAGCTATCTTCCGTTCATGCCCCTTGCCATCGAGCAGTTCGACCTTTCAGCCTATGATCTGGTCATATCATCGTCACACGCTGTTGCAAAAGGCGTTTTGACCCATGATCGCCAACTGCATGTCTGTTATTGCTATACCCCCATGCGTTATGCATGGGACCTGTATCAACAATATCTGCACGAATCGGGGCTTGACAGGGGACTGAAGGGAATTATCGCCCGAATGGTCCTTCACTATGTCCGGATGTGGGATGTTGCCTCTGCGAACAGGGTGGACCACTTTATCGCGATCTCACACTGTATCGCACGGAGGATACAAAGAGTATATGGCAAAGAAGCAACCGTTATTTATCCGCCGGTGGATGTTGACACCTTTGTGCCATCCACAAAAAAGGAAGGGTATTACCTTACCGCATCCAGGATGGTCCCGTATAAGAAAGTCAAGCTGATCGTGGAATCCTTTTCACGGATGCCCGACAAGAAGCTGATTGTAATAGGCGATGGCCCCGATTACGCGAAGATACGGTCAGTCGCCGGCAGGAACATCGAACTTCTCGGGTATCAGCCGTCTTCGGTTCTGAAGGAGTATATGCAAAAGGCCAGGGCCTTTGTCTACGCCGCGGAAGAGGATTTCGGCATCGTCACGGTCGAGGCGCAGGCATGCGGGACCCCGGTCATAGCTTTCGGCAGAGGTGGTTCCCTGGAAACGGTCATTCCCCCTGGGAATGAGGAACATTCCGCTCCTACGGGCATTTTATTCTCCGAGCAGACCATTGAGTCGCTGCAGAATGCAGTCAGCATATTTGAAAAGAGCCGGGATGCGTTTGAGGGGAAACATATTCGCGAAAACGCTCTCCGCTTCAACGCGGAGCGGTTTAAAAGGGAATTCAAGGATTTTGTTGGCCAAGCTTTGAAGCAACACATCTCGAATAAAACGTAATGGGTAATAAGTAATAGGTGATCATGCCAGTCACTCATCACTAATTACTAATCACTTGGGTTGACAAAAATGGTTGTCTATATTATTATGAGGCACATTTTAACTCGTTGATGATCATCCTTCCATAACGGCGATCATCCCAAAGGGGCATTTGTGCAAAAAGGTCAACATCATATTTTTGCGGTCATCATGGCCGGCGGTTCAGGCACACGGTTCTGGCCGCTCTCCCGGGAGAAGATGCCGAAGCAGCTGCTCAAGATCGGCGCCGAGGACACGCTCATCCAGGAGACGGTAAAACGTGTCTTGCCGCTCATCAAAAGGGAAGATATCTTCGTTGTTACGAACCATGGTTTGTCGGACGCCATCAACACGCAGCTGTCCTCCAAATTCGGCGAGACCTGGGACAGGAACTTCATCCTTGAGCCTGAGGCAAAGAACACCGCTCCTGCTTTGGGACTCGCTGCGCTGCATCTGAACAGGATCGATCCTGAAGGGATCATGGTTGTGTTTTCCGCTGATCATTCGGTCCGTAAGGCAGACGAATTTCTGCGTTTGCTTCGCATCGCGGGGAATGCGGCGGCTGACAACTATCTGGTCACGCTCGGGATAAAACCTGACCGACCGGAGACCGGCTACGGATACATCAATGCAGGAGAGAAGATAGCTCATGGCTCATGGCTTGTCGCTGATGGTGATAATAGATCGGAAGTATGCAAGGTGGAAGCCTTTGTCGAGAAACCGAATATTGATACGGCCAGGGAATATCTCAGGAAAGGGAACTATTACTGGAACAGCGGCATCTTTGTCTGGAAAATACGTGTACTTCTTCAAGAGATCGAAAAGCATGCGCCCTCACTCCATAAGGGGTTGATGGAGATCCAGAAGAACATCGGCACGGACAAGGAAACCGAAGTGATCACGCAGGTCTTTAAAAAACTCGAATCCATCTCAATCGATTACGCTGTCATGGAAAATACCGATCGGGCCGCGGTCATCCCCGCCGACATCGGTTGGTCGGACGTGGGAAGCTGGACCGCGCTGGACGATGTTTCGGACCGCGACACGTCAGGAAACGTCATTGTCGGCAATGTGATCGATATTGACAGCCGTGATTCCATCATTTATGCTGAAAAACGGCTGGTCGCTACGATCGGTTTGAAGGATGTCGTTGTCGTGGACACTCCTGACGCAACGCTGGTCTGCAGTAAGGACCGGGCGCAAGACGTTAAAAAAGTGGTCGAAGAACTCAAAAAACGCAAAACCGGCGAACACCTGATCCACCTCACTGTCCACCGGCCCTGGGGTTCCTATACGATCCTGGAAGAAGGCGATCATTACAAGATCAAACGTCTTGTCATCAATCCTGGAACAAAGCTTTCCCATCAGCTTCACAACCACCGGAGCGAGCACTGGGTCGTGGTTTCCGGGACCGCGAGGGTGACTAACGGCGAGAATGTCTACGATGTGCATCCGAACGAAAGCACCTATATCCCCATGTCAACGAAGCACCGCCTCGAAAATCCAGGCAAGATCCCGGTCCAGATCATTGAAGTCCAGAACGGCGAATATCTTGAAGAGGACGATATCGTCCGCCTTGATGACGACTATAACCGGCACGATGGCAAAACAATAAAATCCCTGCCGACGCTTCCGTAACGGTTCATGGTTCATAGTTCATGGTTCATAAAGGATGCAAAAATGGATGAGCCGGCTGACAATGTCATGTTCAGTTTTGAGAAACTCGATGTATGGCAGAAATCGGTTGACTATGCCCATAAAGTGTTGCATTTGATTGAAAAGATTGAAACGGATCGAAAACATTATCGATTAATTGAGAACTGCGAAGCTTCTGCCGTATCAGTCCCTTCTAATATTGCTGAAGGTTGTGGAAGGTACTCAAACAAAGAGTTTGTGCAGTACTTGTATATTGCGCGCGGTTCATTGTACGAGTCCATAACGCAATTGATCCTATTCTCACGAAGCGGATGGGTTACCGATCAGGAACTTCGAGCAATGAAGAAGCTGTCGGTTGAGATTGGGAAAATGATTTCTGCCCTAATACGATCGCTGAAAAGCAAGCGATCCAATAACCAATAACCATGAGCCATGAACTATGAACGCTCTTTTAAACAACGACATCTTCCGTGAATATGACATTCGCGGTATCGCGGATCGCGATCTTACCTCACCGGTCATTGAGGAGATGGGAAAGGCTTTTGCCTCCTACCTGAGGCCCAAAGGGATCAGTACCGTGATCGTGGGATACGATGCGCGCCTGAGCTCTCCACGGCTCTGCGACGACATTGTGCGAGGCCTCACCAGGGCCGACGTGGACGTTACGGTGATCGGTCTCTGTCCGACGCCGGCGCTCTACTTTTCACTCTATCACCTGAAGCAGGGCGCAGGGGTGATGATCACGGGAAGTCATAATCCATCCGAGTTCAACGGGTTCAAACTGTGCGTGGGCAAGGAAACCATCTATGGAGAAGAGATCCAGAAGATTCGGCGGATCATGGAAGGGGCGGATACATCAGCTCAGGGCTCATTGTTGATAGGTCATGGAAAAGAGCAATCCAAACCATCGCCTATCACCCATGACCTCATTGTCACCCATTATCCTATTCTTCCCAATTACGTGAAGCATCTAAAAGACCTGTTTGCCGGGGTAACCGGTCCACGCCTCAAGATCGTTCTCGATTCAGGTAACGGCACTGCCGGGCTCGCCGCTCCCGAGATCATTCGCAGCATGAACTGTGAAGTGATCGAGCTCTTTACCGCGCCGGACGGAAGGTTCCCCAACCACCATCCGGACCCGACAATCCCCGGAAATATTGCAACATTGATAGATACCGTCAGAACAGAGAAGGCCGATGCGGGTATCGCGTTCGACGGCGATTCGGACCGGATCGGCGTCGTAGATGAAAGAGGGAACATCCTTTGGGGCGACCAGCTTATGATCATCTTCTCCCGCGATATCCTGCGCGAACGACCGGGCGCCACGTTCGTGTCAGAGGTCAAATGCTCCCAGATCATGTATGATGACATACGGGCGCATGGCGGCAATGCAGTCATGTGGAAAACAGGCCATTCATTGATCAAGGCAAAAATGAAAGAGCTCCACGCCGCGATGGCAGGCGAGATGAGCGGGCATCTGTTCTTTGCCGACCGGTATTTCGGATATGATGACGCAATCTATGCCGCCTGCCGAATCGTCGAAATACTCAAGAACCTGAAGTCCGATAAGGGCGCCGGCGCATCGCTCAGCACCTTGCTCGCGGACCTCCCCAGGACCTTTAATACACCCGAGATCCGTTTTGATTGTCCTGATAATATAAAATTTAAGGTCGTAGAGAAGGTAAAAGAGGCCTTTCTTTCCGGACACGGCCTCTCGCAAAGACCCCGGGAGGTAATAACCGTGGATGGTGTGCGTGCAATATTCGAGAAGGGTTGGGGTCTCATTCGCGCCTCTAACACCCAGCCCGTTCTGGTCATGCGCTTTGAGGCAAACGATCCCGCATCCCTGGAGACCATCAGATCAATGATGGAGCAGCAGGTGAATACCATAGTCGCCGGCCTGAAATAACAACCATCTTTCATCCAACAGTTTTTTCAGTCTATTAATCGTCTCAAAATAGAAACTACATAATCAAACTGTCATTCCCGAAGGTTTAATCGGGAATCTGGTGTTAAAACCATATCCCTGATAGAGGCATTCGGGGATGACAAAAAGTTATGTCAATACAATTATGAGACGGATAATATATGGTAAAACCCTATTTCCCCAAAGAAGTTAACCCCACCATTGTTAACCTGACGGCCTAATATTGGTTGACAAACCCGTCTGTATAAGGTAAAGATAATCCATGTCAATGCCGATGAAGCAACGTATCTCAGATGTCCTTGACAGGGTTCTGAGTGGCAAGAATATAGACTATGGCATGGTCTCTGAGTTATCGCAGGCAAAGGGCGCTGATCTCTGGGACCTGTTCGCAGCCGCGGGAAGGGTACGCGGACATTTCCGTGGAGAGGCTGTGGATATCTGCTCAATTGTGAATGCCAAGTCAGGGGCGTGCAGTGAAGATTGCTCCTATTGCGCGCAATCGGTCCATCACTCCACCGGAGCTCCGGTCTATCCTCTTATATCCGTTGATCGCATTGCCGAGGCGGCGGCAAGCTCAAAAATGAACGGAGCAAAAAGATTTTGCATCGTCACGAGCGGCCGCGGCATTGATTCACACCGTGACCTCGAAAATATCGCAAGGGGAATACAACGGGTCCGCGATAGCGGCCTTTCACCCTGCGCAACGCTCGGTACGCTTACCCGAGACCAGCTTTCGTACCTGAAAGATGCCGGACTGGAACGGTACCACCATAATATCGAAACCTCACGGGAGTTTTTTCCCCGCATATGCACGACCCATGGTTTCGATGAACGGCTTGAAGTCCTCAGGAATGCCCGTTTTCTTGGCCTCTCTGCCTGCAGCGGCGGCATACTCGGAATGGGAGAAAGCATGGAGGACCGGATCAAAATGGCATTCACCCTGCGCGAGCTCGATGTTGATTCGGTGCCGATCAATTTCCTGATGCCCATCATGGGTACGCCGCTTGAGAACGTGACTGCCATTACGCCGCTTGAGGCGCTTCATTCACTTGCCCTGTTCCGTCTGGTCCTGCCCCGGAAGGAAATACGCGTTTGTGCGGGCAGGGGAACGACGCTTGGCCGGCTCCATCCACTCATATTTGCGGCAGGCGCGGACGGTTTCATGATCGGCAATTATCTAACGACCTCGGGACTGGACCCGGAAGAAGACCTCAAGATGGTTCGGGACCTGGGTCTCACCCACTGATCATATGGAACAGTACAACCTCTACAGCATCCGCATGCGGGCATCAGTCGGGAATAAACATGTCTCAGGCGCTGAGCGGATCATCTCTTCGGAAAAATTAGATGCTGCCGTGCAGACGCTCGTTACGCGTGCCCGGAACAAGAATTTCACGCCTGAACAGATCGTGATAACCATTGATCGTCTCGAAAACATACCGTTCACTACGCTGACCGCACTTGATCTTGTCACCATCAAAACACCCGATATGACCGCAGGGCGTTCAGTCGCTTTCAGGATATTACAGTCACTGGACATATCGGAACCGGCTGCCATGGCCGCGATCAATCATCTTTGCAATGGCGCAACGCCTCATGGCAACTCCATGCGCGGCGCCATGATCATTGACATGCGCACCGGCGAACGGTTGGAACCCGATCATGAGCGGGGTGTTCGGGCATCACGGTTCGATTGGACCGATGAAGCGCTTGTAACCATAACCAGAAAGCTTGCAGCGATAGGCCTCACGCACTTCCGCACCCATGAGGCCCTGGCCCTCGCCACCAAAGTCGCATACGCGCCCGGCATGGTTGCCGAACTCTGCTGGTCTGACGATCCCGATTATACTGCGGGATACGTGGCTTCCCGGAGCATTGGGTATGTCCGTTTCCCAATGTTGAAATTACCGGGCGATATGAACGGTGGAAGGGTATTTTTTGTCGATAGGAACACCCTGGACTTGGATGCATTCATCAGATATCTTCAGGCTGAAGCAGTGTTGATCGCGGACAGCGGCGAGTGCCGGCCTGCTATTGAACCTGCTGATTATTTCAAGAAATATCGATAGTGCACTAGAAACTATTACTACGTCTCATCCTTAATTTGGAGTAAATTTATTAAGATGACATGCAACCACCCCTCACCTTCATCCTCTCCCCTGATGGGAGAGGAAAGAAAAAACTCCCTCGCCCCATCGGGGAGAGGGTTGGGGTGAGGGGGTTTTTGCATGACTCGTTGGTCTGAGGCAACGCCTCGCTAATGCTTGATCCCCTCGGTGATTTCTGCCATAACAAGGAATATCTATGTTTGAACACGAGCTGTCACAATTAGATGAGCAGCACCTCCTGCGGCGACTCAGGATTGTTGACTCTTATAGCGGAAGCCGGATAACGATTCACAACAGGGAAATGCTGCTTCTGTGCTCCAACGACTACCTTGGCCTCGCAAATCACCCTTCATTGCGTCAGGCCGCCGTGCAGGCGATGGAGCGCTACGGCTTCGGAGCAGGAGCGTCGAGACTTATTTCGGGAACGAGCCGGCTGCATCAGGCTCTTGAGGATAGAATTGCGCGCTTCAAGGGTGCGGAGGCAGCGCTCGTTTTCAACTCCGGATATGCTGCTAATACCGGCATTATCCCTGCGATCGCAGGGACCGGAGACATGATCCTGAGCGACAGTCTGAACCATGCGAGCATCATCGACGGCTGCCGTTTGAGCAAGGCGGAGGTAAGGGTATATCGTCACAAGGATGCGGGGCAGGTCGAGACGTTTTTAAAAAAAGGCCGGAACGCCGGACGAAAGCTTATCGTCACCGATGGCGTTTTCAGCATGGATGGTGACATTGCGCCGCTCCAGGACCTCCTAACCCTTGCCGAAAAATATGACGCGATACTCATGGTTGATGACGCCCACGGCGCCGGCGTACTCGGGGAAACGGGCAGGGGGACGGTCGAGCATTTAGGGCTCTCCGGCCGCGTCCATATCCAGATGGGTACGCTCGGAAAGGCATTTGGTTCATTCGGGGCGTATGCCGCGGGAAGTAAAGACCTCATCAATATGCTCATCAACCAGGCAAGAAGTTTTATCTACAGCACTGCTTTGCCGCCTTCGGTCTGCGCGGCGTCGCTCGCGGCGATCGATATTGTCGAGCAGGAACCGGAACTCAGGGACAAGCTCTGGAAAAACCGCAGCAGGTTTGTCAACGGCCTCAAATCGATCGGGATCAGTACAGGGAATTCCGAAACGCCCATCATCCCCATCATCATCGGCGATCCCGTCCGGGCGCTTACAGCAGCGGAGAAATTGTTCGAATACGGCATTTACGTCCCCGCGATCCGTCCTCCCACGGTGCCGGCCAATGCCGCGCGAATAAGGACCACGGTTACGGCTGCTCATACCGGGGAAGATATTGATTCAGCGCTTGATATTTTCAGAAAACTTAAACAGGAAGGGTATCTTTAAATGGCCCGTAAACGGGTAATTATCATCACCGGAGCCTCAAGGGGCCTCGGCAGGGAGATTGCCCTCTGTTTCGGAAGGGCAGGTGAAAGAGTAGTCGTTAACTTTTTGTCGAATGAACAGGCAGCACGGGCCGTGGCAGATGAAGTGTCTCATAATGGCGGAGAATCAACATGTTATAAGGCAGATGTTAAAAATCAGGTTGAAGTTGACACAATGACGAGAGATACCATAAAACGCTGGGGTGCTGTCGATGTTCTGATAAACAATGCCGCTCTGACCAAGGACGGGATAATGCTTCGCATGACAGGGGAAGACTGGGATGATGTGGTCAATACCAACCTCAAAGGACCATTCCACTGTATTCGGGCTGCAGCTCACCAGATGATCAAACAACGCAACGGACACATTATCAACATTTCATCCATTGTCGGTTTGCAGGGAAGGGAAGGGCAGGCGAACTATTCATCGGCAAAGGCCGGTCTTCTCGGGTTGACCAAAGCATCGGCAAGAGAGCTTGGTCCCTTCAATATCAAGGTCAATGCCGTGCTGCCCGGCTATTTGCCGACAGACATGGGTAGTAACCTGCCGGATGCTGTTCATGATCGTATCCTGAAAGAGAATGTTCTCGGCAAGGCATCCGACCCTCATGAAGTAGCGGACTTCATCTATCATCTTTCCCTGATGAACAACGTGTCGGGACAGGTGTTTAATCTGGACAGCAGGATAATTTAGCTCATGGCTCATAGTTCGTAGATCTTAAGCCATAAAAAAAATGAGCGATTAGCTGCAAGCGTGCGTGATGATTATAAATAGGATAAAAGGTCTTTTCGTTACCGGAACCGATACGGGTGTCGGCAAAACATATGTGGCCGCCGGCATTGCAGCAGCTCTAACCTGCCGGGGTGTGGACGTAGGCGTGATGAAACCCGCGGAAACAGGTTGCCGCACGCGCGCCGGCCGGCTGATACCCGGGGACGCGCTCCGGTTGATGAAATCGGCGCGGGTGAAGGACCCGCTTTCACTCGTAAACCCCTGCAGATTCAGACGGCCGCTTGCTCCGGCGGTGGCCGCTGAACTGGGAATAAAAACAATCGATCCTTCGAAAATTATCAACGCATTTCAACTGCTCTCCAACAGGCATGATTTCATGATCGTCGAAGGGGCGGGAGGCATCATGTCGCCGCTGTCCGGTACCTATACCTATCTTGATCTTGCAAAAAAACTGGGTCTTCCCGTCTTGATCGTTGCACGCCCAGGTCTCGGTACGATCAATCACACGCTACTCACTATTGCAGCACTCAGGGGGCGAAAGATACGGATTGCCGGTATTGTGATCAATTATGCCCTGGACCAGAAATCAGGATCAGCTGAAAAGACAAGTCCGGGAGTGATGGAAAAGATGTCCAGGGTACGGATAGCGGGGATCATACCGTATGGTTCCCGCAGATTCGGCGATTTGCTCGATGAGATCATACGATAAGGTTCTTTGCAACAAGAGCGACAGGCATGATCATATCTTGACATGATCATATCTTGGATTGACAAAGCAAATTCAGCCTGATATATTCATTCTCAATTAGCAAAAGAACAACGTTATACATTGAACCGGGGGATAGATGTCCGCCATTATAACTCTGACAACTGATTACGGCAGTAAAGATGGCTTTGCGGCAAGCATGAAAGGGGTCATCTTTAAGACCAACCCCCAGGCGCAGATCGTCGATATATCCAACGAGATCAGCCCTCAGGATATCTGGGAGGCTGCGTATATCCTGAGATCGGCCTATAGCCACTTCCCGAAGGGTACGGTGCACCTCGCGGTTGTGGATCCCGGTGTGGGCAGCGGCAGGAAGCCGATCATTGCCGTGACCGAAAGTTACTACTTCGTCGGCCCTGATAATGGCGTGTTCAGCCTGATCTACCAGGAAGCGGAGCGTATCAGGGTGCATCATATCACCTCGGCCCACTATTTTCTCCCAAAACCCGGGCCGACGTTCCACGGGAGAGACATTTTCGCACCGGTTGCAGGATGGCTTTCAAAGGGGATCGCCTCAGGAAACTTCGGCGAAGAAATCACGGACTACATGAAGCTGAACATCCCTGCGCCGAAAACAACGCCGAATGGGATCGAGGGTCATATTGTCCACATCGACCGGTACGGCAATATTATTACCAATATAACCTACGAGGACATCAAGGCGCTTTTCCCGGAGGGAGTGGACCTGGGCGTCACGTCCGTCAGTTTAGCCGGCAAGGACATCAAGGGACTCAGTAAATACTATGCCGAGTCCGCGCCCGGAGCGCCCGGCGCCATCATCAACAGCTCGGGTGCGCTCGAAATATTCATGTTTAAACAAAACGCCAAAACAGCGTTGTCAGTCAAACGGGGAGAAGCCGTACGACTCATGGTTTCCCGCTGACGATGCGTTTTCCGCAGCATAATCAGATACCTCTTGTTTAACACCCTCCCGCGTATTATAATGACCCCATGAAATCGTTTCATATTATTACTTTTGGCTGCCAGATGAACGAGCACGATTCCGAACGCATGACGGGCATCCTCGAAGAACAGGGATGCACGTCCGCTTCAACGGTGGAACATGCGGACATGGTCATCCTGAACACGTGCAGTATCCGCGAAAAAGCCGAACAGAAATTTTACAGCGAACTGGGGCGGCTGAAAAAGCTCAAAGACGAGAGACCGGGCCTCAAGATCGCCGTGGCAGGCTGCATTGCACAGCAGGAAGGCGCGAAGATCCTCTCCCGCGCGCCCTATGTGGACATGGTATTCGGCCCCTCGGACCTGTCTCGACTCCCGGAAATGGTCGAAAAGAAGCGTTCCTGGTCCGCTCCGGTGATCGATATTGCGGGAGACCCTGAATATCACCGTAAACGCATTCCCACCACACGGACCGACCGATTAAAGGCCTGGGTATCCATCATGTACGGATGCGACAATTTTTGCACCTATTGCGTCGTGCCTTATCTGCGCGGCAGGGAGCGTTCACGGCTGCCTGTGGATATCGTGGGCGAGGTGGGCGAACTCGCCCGGAACGGCTACAAGGAAGTGACCCTGCTGGGGCAGAACGTGAACTCGTACGGCAAGGGACTGGAAGGGGATGTGAATTTCCCGTCTCTTCTGCGAGCGGTCAACGATGTTCCTGATATCGAGCGGATACGGTTTGTTACGTCCCATCCCCGGGACCTGTCGGACGGCCTGATCACTGCACTCCGCGACCTTCCCAAGGTATGCGAGTCTCTGCACCTGCCGGTCCAGAGCGGTTCTGACGACATCCTTCGCGCCATGAACAGGCGCTATACCCGTGAAGAGTATCTGGACAAGGTAAAGAGAATGCAGAAGGCCGTACCGCATATTACGCTCACCACGGACATCATCGTCGGATTCCCGGGAGAACAGGAACGGGATTTTGAAATGACCATGGATCTGCTTGAAGAAGTGCAGTATGACGGCATCTTTGCCTTCAAGTATTCGAAACGGCCGGGCACGGCCGCGCTCAAGCTGAACGATCACCTGCCCGATGATGTAAAGGAAAAGCGGCTCGCGCGGGTGCTGGACCTTCAGGGAAAAATGACATCCCGGAGCAATGAAAAGCTCGTCAATTCAGTTCAGGAGGTCCTTGTCGATGGTTTGAGTAAAAAAGGCGGGACGCTGAGCGGGAGGACAAGAGGGAACAAGGCGGTGAACATCGATGCGCCGGCCGCATACATCGGTTCACTCGTTAGAGTCAAGATCGTCGCGGCAGGTATGAATTCCCTCACCGGACAGTTATGCGAATAGCTTTTACAACCCTCGGATGTAAAATCAACCAGTTCGAGACAGACGCCCTGCAGCAGGACCTTCTCTCCCGGGGAAACAGCGTCGTGCCCTTTGACGCCGAGGCCGACGTCTATATCATCAACACCTGCTCGGTGACTGCCAAAAGCGACACGCAGAGCAGGCAGCTGATCCGCTCGGCAGTACGGCGGGCCCATGGCGCCAGAGTCGTGGTAACAGGATGCTACGCTGAAATGCGCCCCGAAGAGATACAAAAGATACCGGGAGTCGGACTGGTGATCGGGAACCGCGATAAGGCCAGGATCTCCGATCAGGTGATGACCATGGCTTCCGCAGGCAGTCCGGAAAGCCTGCCCGCTTCCGAACGTGCGCTCAATGCCCTGCACACGAGAACGCGGGGATTTCTGAAGATTCAGGATGGCTGCGACAACCGATGCTCCTATTGCGTTGTTCCGCTCGCACGAGGCGGTTCCCGCAGCGCTAAGCCCGGTGTCGTGCTTCGTGAATTCAAACATCTTGTAGACAGGGGATGTCCCGAGGTTGTATTGACCGGTGTCCATGTCGGGTCATATGGTTCTGATCTGGAAGAAGGCATCAGCCTGACAGACATGCTCCTGACGCTTGTTCAAGCGCGAGGCCGGACACGGATACGTCTGAGTTCCATCGAGCCGAACGAGATCACCCGGGAGATGATCAACTATCTCGGTCAGGGGCTCTGCAGGCACTTGCACATCCCGCTTCAGAGCGGTGATGATTCAATTTTAGCATCCATGAAAAGGAACTATAATTCCCGTTTCTATGAGGACCTGCTTGAACAGATCGCGTCACGGGTCCCCGGCGTTGCTCTTGGGGCGGATATAATCGTAGGATACCCCGGAGAAGGCGAAAAAGAGTTTCAGAACACCATGAGCCTCGTGGAACGATCTCCTTTAACGCACTTGCATGTTTTCAGTTACTCGCCTCGTCCCGGCACACCTGCGGCGGAAATGAAGGGCCAGGTACCGGAACCGATCAAAAAGGAACGCAGTGCATCTCTCCGCAGGCTTGGCATGAATAAAAATCTGTTATTCAGGAAAAAGCATCAGGGATCGAAGCTTAATGTTGTCGTCGAGGACAAGCTTGATCGTGATACGGGACTGTTGACCGGATTAACGGATAATTACATCCGCGTGATGATCAGTGGGGCAAAAACAGGAGATATCGGTAAAAAAATCAACATAATGATCAACGAGGTAAAAGAACAGGGAAATTTTGGATTAATTTTATAACTAATTATTTTAATTAAGTTTTGCCTGCCTATTTATTGTGCGATTTGCATTTACTGTGCTGAGACAGCGTCCCGAAAAAAGATATTCACAGACTTAGTAACAGGTTGTTCACATTTTTTGTGCAAAGGAAATGTAACTCGCTAGTTTAATAAAGTATTTCTGATTCAAGCCTGGTTGAATGCTTTATAACGCGCGTTTCGACATTTATTTGCCCCGGAAATGATACGTGAAATTCATCAAGACTCAATAATTATTCACTCTGTCAGTACATCGATCAATCTTCTTTTTTCAGGATATTATATCTGGTATCCCGCTGAGCAGGTGTATAGCCTGCGTCTTTTATAATACTTATGATCTCCTGTTTTGTCATTCTGAAAGTAATTCCTGCCGCGGCTACAACATTTTCTTCGATCATGGTGCTGCCGAAATCATTTGCACCGAATTCAAGAGCAACCTGCGCTATTTTCGCGCCCTGTGTCACCCATGATGCTTGAATGTTCTGAAAATTATCGAGCATGATGCGCGAAAGTGCGAGGACCTTCAGATATTCCACGGCTGTTGCTGATCGCCCGCCGAGTTCGGTATTCCCCGGCTGATAGGTCCAGGGGATGAACGCCGTAAACCCTTTCGTTTCTTCCTGAATATCCCTTATCCTGACCAGATGCTCAATGATCTCTTTATCTGTTTCAAGACTGCCGAACATCATGGTTGCAGTCGTGGGCATGCCGAGTTTTTGCGCTTCTTTCATAACTTCGGCCCATTGCCGCCACCTGATCTTATTCGGACTAACTTTTTTTCTGACCCGGTCGACCAGGATCTCGGCCCCTCCGCCGGGAATGGAATCCAGGCCCGATGCTTTGAGACGAATGAGTGCATCTTTAATACTTAAGGCATCCTTTTTTGCGATGAACGATATTTCAGAAGGTGAAAGCGAATGGATCTGGATTGTATAACGCGACTTAACGGCCCTGAACAAGTCTTCAAAATAGTCTATGCCAAGATCCGGATGCACACCTCCCTGCATGAGTATCTGTGTACCGCCCTGTGCTATTGTCTCATCGATCTTTTTGAAAATCTCGTCCTTTGACAGGATGTAAGCTTCCGGACTGTCGGCTTCGCGATAGAACGCGCAGAATTTGCATTTATTCACGCAGATATTGGTATAGTTGATGTTCCGGTCTATAATGAAGGTCACGAGGCGTTCGGGATGAAGGCGTTTCCGCACCTGGTTCGCGAGTTCGCCGAGGGTCAGAAGGTCGGCATGTTTGAACAAGATGAGGCCTTCATCGCTGTCAAGACGCCTGCCTGATTCCACTTTATTAATAATGAGATTGATTGCTTTTGGTTTCATTGATGTCGTCTTTTACTCTGAACTCCGAACTAATCTACTTCCAAACCTTCACGACATTATACACCGTGTCCCGTTCCACGGGTATTCGACCCGCTTGTTTGATCAGATGCACAATCTCGTCCCTGGTCATGCTCCCATCCGTTGTTCCGCCCGCCGCCTTGGTTATGCGTTCCTCCACCACAGTGCCGTCCAGATCGTCTACGCCGAAGTTGAGTGAGACCTGCGCTATCTTTTCTCCCAGCATGACCCAGTACGCCTTGATGTGGTCAAAGTTGTCCAGCACCAGCCGCGAGATCGCGAGGGTCTTGAGATCGTCAAAACCGGTTGTGTAGGCGGATTTTTTAATTTCCGTGTTCTGCGAATGGAAACTCAGGGGGATGAAGGCTTGGAAACCGCCGGTCCTGTCCTGGAGGCCCCTGAGCCTGAGCAGGTGGTCGATCCGGTGCTCATAGGTCTCAATATGTCCATAGAGCATGGTGGCGTTCGATTTGAGGGCTATATTGTGCGCGGCTTCGATAACTTCAAGCCAGCGGTCGCCGCTGATCTTCTCTGCACATAAAGTATTGCGTACGGTGGTATTGAATATTTCGGCGCCGCCGCCGGGGAGAGAACCGAGACCGGCATCGCGGAGCTGCTTCAACGTATCAGTGACAGAAAGACCGGAAAGTTTCGCCAGGTAATCGATCTCCACGGCGGTAAATGCCTTGAGGTGTATTTTTGGGAATTCTTTTTTCAAGGCGCCGAGCATGTCAAGATACCATGCAAAAGGCAGGTCCGGGTGGAGGCCGGATACGATATGAAACTCACGTACGCCTTTTCCGGCTTTGCGCGCCTTGTCCAGGATATCGTCGATGCTCATCTCGTACGCGCCGGGTTCGCCTTTGCTCCTGCTGAATGCACAGAATTTGCAGCGGTTCACGCAGATGTTCGTTGGATTGATGTGCATATTCTGGACAAAAAAGACCTGGTTGCCGTTCTTATGCTGTGCGACATGGTCGGCCATCCGACCGAGCGCGAGCAGGTCGTTCGATTTGAAAAGCGCAATGCCGTCTTCGCGCGTGAGCCGCTGGTTGGATAGGACTTTTTCTTTGATAGTGTCAATGTTCATATTCTGTAGTGTCGAGCGGGGAGGTTGGAGTTACCAAATTTTGTGCAGAATTTTCCCGTTGACCATGGTCATAGTACAGGATTTCGTTTCTCGGAGCAAGTCGGAATAGAGGTCACCTGTATTTTTCTTTGGTATCGGCACTGCTATGATGTCAGCTTTTTTCCCCGGTTCGAGCGTGCCGATGACTTTGTTCAGACCGAGTGCTTTCGCACCGCCGATGGTTGCCAGATCGAAGATCTCTTTTGCCGTAATGCCGTCACGACGGTGCAGGTGGTATGCGAAGCGCATCTCGTCCCACATACCCAGGCTCGGCGAACTCGCAAGACTGTCCGTGCCGAGACCGACGGTGATGCCGGCGTTCAATATCTTTTTCAGCGGCATTCTGCCGACGCCTGTTTCCTTATTGCTCCTCGGACAATGAGCGATGGACACCTTTGACTTTCTGATCAATTCAATATCTTTATCCGTTACCTGCACGGCATGAACAGCCAGAAGGCGAGAGGAGAGGAATCCGATCCTCTTGAGAAACTCAAAGGACGAAGAGCCCTCCGGCGCCCAGTCAAGGTCCCAGGAGGCAAGTTTATAGAGCTTTTCAAGACTGCTTTTGTTTCTCCGCAGTAGTTTGGTCTCGTCTTTGGATTCTGCAACATGCATTGCGATTTGGAGATGTTTCTTATTGGCAAGTATTGTCATATCTCGCAGTACTGATTCAGAAACCGTATAGGGCGTGTGAGGTGAAAGTCCGTATTTTATTAACGCTGAATCTGCTCTGCGAGATAGTTGAATCCCTGCCCCCTGACCCCTGACCCCTGATCCCATTTTAATTATTTCATGAAACACCATCGCCCGCAACCCGCTTGTCCTGATAAGAGCAGGACTCACGTCATGCGTGCAGATCTCTCCGACAGTGGTCGTACCGGTACGAATGAGTGTACGGATATTTTCTTTCGTGGCGGTTTCATAATCGAGGATAGTAAGACGTTTTTTCAAGCGGATAAGATTGAGTATCCAGTCAGCAAACTCGCTGGTTCGAATTTTATTCAAAAGATCAGGCAGCTCAAGGTGCGTATGTGAGTTGATCAATCCCGGCATAAGTATGGTATTCTGCAGATGGATAATACGATGGCGGGGAAAGCGTTGAGTGATCCTGTCTGCCGTACCGACAGCTTTGATCATACCTCTGTTTATGACAAGTGCGCCATTATTGATCGGAGCCCTATCTTGCCTGAAACTAATTAATTTTGAACACGTTATAATCATAATAATGGTGATGATGCTACCATTCAAGGGAAATATTGTCAAGAAAACACAAACTGCCATATTTTGTCAGCTCATTGTGACAAATACAGTCCAATAAAATAATTACTTATAGCTAATGCATTGATTAACCGGGCTAAAATACTGGCACGTATTGTGCTATTTAAAGAAGTGAAAATTGAAGGCCATTGAAAGGGGGTGAAGTTGCCATAAAGGGGCCTGAACCAAAACAGTCACACAATGCAGTCAAACAAATCAATTAAATGGGAGGTTAAAAAATGAAGACCGGAAATAACAAAGGTTTCACCCTCATCGAACTCCTGATCGTGGTGGCCATCATCGCCATTCTGGCGGCCATCGCCATCCCGCAGTTCTCCGCGTATCGTGTAAAGGCTTACAACTCGTCAGCTCAGACCGACTTAAGAAACCTCAGGACCTCGTTGGAATCAGTGCAGGCGGATTTGCAGCAGTATCCTATACTCTAAGCTAATTTCCAGGAAAGGAGCTTTAATCACATGAAAACATTCTCGATTATAATGATCATTGCTATTGCATTGACCGTTAGTGTAACAGCTTATGCTGTTACATCGATCACATCAACGTCGCCCGCGACTATCGGTGGAGCACCGTTTACACCATCACTGAATGTAACAATCTCATCTTCCTCAACTACTACTAATTATAACTGTACATCAGCACATGCTTCCTCTGCCACAGGCGCGGGTTACGAGTACCAGATTCATGATTCGTATAATGGGATATGGAAGAAAGCGTGGGCGAAAAGTATTACCACTTGGCCGGAGACTGCAATATCCAATCCAACAACAACTGTAAGTGGATTCAGCCAATAAAGTAAAACTTCATCATGATGTAAACATGCAAATGAAAAACCGTCCCGAGGGTTGGTGTTGACCAACCCTCGTTTTTTAATTATAATGACCCTGTTGCAATGCAAAAGGGGCTAATCATGTTGCAAATATTTTTTGTGACATTTAAAGGTATCCTGCGTGACAGGGTCTTCAGGGGCATTATGATGGCCGGTGTCCTTTTCCCTCTCATTCCGTCAATCAGTTCACTTTCGATGAGACAGGTGACGGAGCTCTCGATCTCCCTTTCCCTTTCACTCCTCTCTTTTACGCTCCTGCTTCTTTCAATTTTTCTTGGAGGGACCTCCCTCTGGAAAGACATTGAGCGGCGGTATACATTCAGCGTTCTGAGTCTGCCCCTGACGCGAGCTTCTTTTCTTGTGGGGAAATTTTTTGGTATTGCCGCTTTCATTGTACTTACCACGGCCATACTCGGCCTGATCGCGAGCGCCGTGATCTGGTCCTCTGCCGGGGTCTATCCATCGCTCCGCCCCTTTGTCTGGACAAATATAGTGCTGGCATTTTTTTTCTGCTCCCTGAAATATATCCTGGTGATCGCGGTGTCCTTTCTTATCTCGGCAGTCAGCACTTCTTTCTTTCTCCCGATCTTCGGCACCATATCTTTGTTTATCGTTGGAAGCGCAACTCAGGAGGTATATGACTATCTCCATTCTTCGACGGTCCTGACTGTTTCGCCTTTCGTAAAAAATATAGCGAATACGCTCTACTATCTTCTTCCGAATTTCAGCGCCTTTGATTTCGAAGTAAATGCCGTATACGGCATCAGTCCTTCTCTATCCGGCATGATATGGATCTGCGTCTATTTTGTGATCTACACCGCGGTCATGCTTGCGCTGTCAGCGGTAATTTTTTCCCGCCGGGAGATGCAATGAACAGCCGTGTTCTCTTGCCGATCCTCATTTCTTCATACCTGCTTGTCCTCTTCCCTTTTACCACCTATATGAAGAACAAGCCATTTGTCGAGAAGATGGGTTATGTTCCTTCGCCTGAGTTCATGCGGCTTGTCTCGGCTGATCAAAAACAGGCGCTTGCCGCCGCGCTCATGATGAAAACAATGATTTATTACGGTGGGCTGGTGGAACGGGCCAAGAATCAGATCGCCGTCACTGTTGATTATCCCGGAATATTTCAGGCCCTCAGCGCGTGCGTAAAACTCGATCCGTATAACATGGATGCCTATTATTTTGCCCAGGCTGTGCTTGTGTGGGACGCCCAACAGGTAGAAATGGCGAACGATCTCTTGAAATATGGGATGCGTTACCGTGACTGGGATTATTATCTTCCTTATTTTGCAGGGTTTAACTATGCTTTTTTTCTCAAGGACTATGCAAATGCCGCCATCTATTATAAGAGGGCGGGGGAGTTGCTTGGGACCGATCTGCCCATGAATCTTGCGGGCAGGTATATGTATGAGTCCGGAAGGACGGACATGGCGATCTCGTATTTGACGACAATGATCAGAGGCGCCGGAAACGAGGCGGTAAAACAGTCACTCCAAACAAGGCTGAAGGCATTTCAATCGGTCAGAACAGTAGAGCAGGCGAAGGAAGCTTACCGAGGGAAATTCAACAGACATCCTGCTTCGGTAGACGAACTTCTTGGGAAGGGGTATCTGAAGGAACTCCCTGTTGATCCCTATGGAGGGACGTTTTACATTGATAACCAGGGCATGGTGCGGAGTACGAGCAAATTCGCGTTTGGTGTTGTGAAGAAATGAAGAGAGAACACGAGGACTAACCATGACAGCCATTGAAATCATAAATCTATCTAAAACATTTAAAATAGCCAGAGGCCCCGCGGTCGACGCGCTGAAGGAGGTGTCTTTCTCGGTGGGCGCAGGAGAGGTCTTTGGTTTTCTCGGACCGAATGGCGCGGGCAAGAGCACGATGATCAAGATACTGATGGGCTTGATCCGTCCCACCAGTGGTCATGCATACCTCATGGGGCACGAAGTCCACTCGCATGTGTCCCGAAAACAGGTCGGATATCTGCCCGAGAACCCTGCCTTCTATGATTTTTTGACCGCCCGGGAATATCTTCTGTTTGTGGGAAAGACCTTCGGCATGGATGACACCATTTTGCGTGAAAAGTCCGAGACTGTTTTGAAACTGTTGGAGCTCGTGGAGGCAGGGGACCGTCCCCTGCGCGGTTACAGCAAGGGGATGGTCCAGCGGCTCGGCCTTGCCCAGGCACTGATCCATGACCCGGAAGTGCTGATCCTTGATGAGCCGATGAGCGGGCTTGATCCGATCGGCCGCGCACGGGTGAAGGAGATCATCCTGGAGCTCAAGGAAAAGGGCAAGTCCGTATTTTTCAGCACCCACATCACTTCCGATGTGGAATCGGTTTGCGATCGTGTGGGGATCATTGTGAACGGTACCCTGCAGCGTGTCGAGTTCGTGGACTCTATTTTGACCAAGGGCATTGTCGGATATCATCTGCGTATCAGGGTTCCCGGTTCCGAAAAACTGAAAGAGATCGAGGTTTCCAAGGATGAACTGTCGAAAGTAATGTCCGAGATCCAGATGGCCGGTGAGGAAATAACACTGATCGATCCGAAACGAAAAAATCTGGAGGCGTTCTTTCTGGATATTGTTCGTGAGGGGAAAAGGTGAAAATATCTTGGTCCTGATAGAGCTACCATGAAATGGGTGCCAAGGCAGTCGGTTTTGTAACGGTTGATTCTATCTCATATTCTATTTTCGCTTCCTTTTCTCCTCATGCCTGATATCAAGCCGTTTTATTTCCTGAATGCTCTCGTTAAGATGTTCATTCTGTTTTTTCAGCTCCTGGACGGTTTTGAGCACTGAAATCCAGGTCCGTGCTTCGTCGGCTCTTTTGTTATCAGGATAGCGTTTGATAAATTCCGAGAACGAACGAGTTGACTGAGCATAGTCCCGTTGGGGATTATCATGGTGCGCATTGACGAGGGCAAGCTCGAACAGCGCGTCAGCGGCCAGTGCGGAGTCAGGGGAGTCGGTCACAATTTTAGTATAAGCCGCGGCAGCCTCTTTGTATCGTTGCTCTTTTACGGAGACAGCCGCATCCCGAAACTGCTTTCCCGGTCCGGCCACATAGCCGGTCATGGCACAGCCGGAAAACCAGATTACTGCGAGCAGCACAATAACCTTCTTCACGCATTCCTCCGCTTGTCCACAACAAAAACACTTTTCGGTATCGATTTGGCGTAGTCCTTCAACTCTGCCGCGACCTCCGAAGCTTCCAGGGGATTGGTGAGTTTCCGATGTTCATTCGTCACAATGGCAATGGAGATGCTCATAATGGGGAACTCCATCTCGATACCCTGCCTTGTTTTCCCGAGGATATAGCCGCGCGCCCGTTCCTCGCGGTCGTAGAAGTCGGGTATTCGCTTGTCAAATTGGCTGATGATCTCCGTGGAGATCGTGCGCATATATTCCGGAGTCGTGATGACCACGAAATCGTCACCACCCACATGTCCGATAAAATCATCGGACGTGCCCGTGGACTTTACCACGCTCTCGATGATCTTCGCGGTCTCTTTAATGACCTCACTGCCGTTCGCATAACCGTACCGGTCGTTGAATGCCTTAAAATTGTCAAGGTCGAGCACGCAAAATGCGATCGGCTGGTTGGAGTCTATGCGTTTTTTGAGCACATTCTCGATGGCGATGCCGCCCGGCAGGCGGGTAAGAGGACTGGCATCCAGATACATTTCCTCGAGTTTTCTAAGCCGTTTCCCCATGGCCAAAAAGGCATTTGAAAGGCTCCCGATCTCGTCCTCTGTGGTGATCCTGGGATCGTAATCGAAATTCCCTTCAGATATGCGCTCGGTCGCTTCTTTTAATTTGTGGATCGATGAGGAAATATGATGGGTAACGACAAGCCCTGCCAGGGCCCCTGCAATGATGCTGATCAGGCAGAGCACAGCCGTTGTCAGGAAGGCCCTGCTGCCGATCGTGGTTATCTGTTTCATTTTCATGTCCTGGGATTCTTTGGCGGCTGAGGACATCGCCTTGAGCGTTTCGACGAGCTTGTCGAAAATATTTTTCATTTCCTGGTTCGAGACAGCGTATGCCTGATCGACCTTGTTTGACCGGACCAACTGGATCTCCCTGGAAAAGAGATCAGTATATTTCAGATGAAGGTCTTCAATTGATTTCGTGGGAAGAGCGGCAGTGTTGGAAAGGTCCTTGACGGTGGTAAGCCACGCGTCGAATTCCTTTCCCCGTTTTGCAAACAGATCCCGCATGTCTCTGCTCTTGAGGATCAAATACCGCTTTTCATACATATCCTGGCCGAGCAGGGCATCAAGCATCTTGTCGGATGATTCTTGTATGATGATATCGACTTTCACAATGCTTCTGTTCAGGGCATTGATCCTCTGCAGGCTGATGAGGGCATAGACAACGACGATAACGGTCAGCACCACGAGCGACATGTATCCTAAAAGCATTTTACTGGCGATGTTAAGCCGTGCAAAAAGCCTTTTTGGGACCAGTTTTTCCAATATCTCGGGAAGAAAGGGGATATTCATGGGTAATAAGTAAAAGTATATGTAATTAGATTAACAAACATTTATGGCATTGTCAATATTAATCTGGATTTTTACACGGGAAACCTCTTATGATGCCGAAGGTGAAGCACGCAAAAGGGCAGGGGTAAGCCGGCCGGTAGCTAATAAAATTGGGGCGATTGATCGCCCCGGCATGAGGAATAGAAAGAGGTGTTCATTATTCCAATGTTATTGCCGTGACGGGACAGCTGTCAACCGCTTGCTGACAATCGCAGGTATCACAGGCATTCGCGTTGGCGACCCATGCCTTATCGTCCCGGAGCTCGAAAACCTTGGGGCACAGTTCCGAGCAAAGTCCGCAACCGATGCAGAGGTCCATATCAACTATCGGGGTAGCCATAGGTATCTCCATCCTTTCGTGATTGACCAATATATTCTCCAAGACCGAACACCGTTCGCATCCTGATGTTTCGTGAAGTTTCATCAACATCACCGGTTAAATAGTACCTGCTCTCCCTGATGATTTCAAGCTCATTTATAAACGATCTGCTTAAATATTGCTATGATATACCTCATACAGCGCGCGATCTTGCGCTCTGTATCCCCTGATTTCCAAAATTATCTTTACAAATTCAGGGCATTAACATATAATGAGCCCGAAATGGAAATGCAAAAAGTGCTTTTTTTCAAACCGGGAGCGATTGGGGATCTGCTCCACACGTTTCCGGCTCTGAAGGCATTACGAAAGAAGTTTCCCGCAGCGCATGTCACGGTCGTGGTCTCTCCAGGATTAGAGCCGCTCGTTCAGGGAACTCCAGACGCGGACCGTGTCCAGGTATTCGATAAAGCGAAGCTTAAAAGACATTTGAAGGATTTTATCGAATTCGGATGGCGCCTCAGGAACGAGCGCTATGACCTGTTTATTGATATGCAACCGTCTCTTCGTTCGATGGTGCTGCGGCGGCTGTCCGGCGCGCGACAGGTACTCGTATATCAAAAACAGAAGAGGTCAGGGGTTGGAGAACGACGGCTCCATGCGGCGGATAATTTTCTGGAAACGTTACGGCCGCTTGGCATTGATATTCCTGTTGACAGCATCGAGCTTCAGGTTGCTCCCGAATTACTCGCGAATATTGATCGCTTTCTCACCACGCGGAACATTGACGCGGACAGACCTCTCATAGCGCTGAACTGCGGCGTGGGAGCGGCACGACCAGCGAGAAACTGGTTTCCCGAACGGTTTGCGTCGCTCGCCGACAGGTTGATCGATGAACTTGACGCGCAGGTGATCTTTGTGGGAGGAAACGAGGACCGGGAACTGGTCCTGAGCGTTCTGGCGGACATGAAAAACAAGGCGGTTTCAGCCGCCGGCGATCTGTCTATCCTGGAATCCGCGGCATTACTGGCCAGATGCAGCTGTCTCGTGAGCGCAGATACCGGACCGCTGCATCTCGCAACAGCGGTACAAACACCTGTTGTGGGACTTTTCGGTTCCACTGACCCCCGTCGCACCGGGCCGATCGGCAGGGGACATCACGTCATTCTCAAGGGCCTCGCCTGCGTTCCGTGCGAGGAAAAACAATGTCTCCTCGGCACCCGCGCATGCATGGCGGACATCACCGTGGATGAGGTTTTCAACGCGGTCAAAAGGGTCGTGGGAAAAGCCACTGAATAGAACCCTGTTCATGCGAAAACGCTACTCAATAAGAACACTCAAGAAATTTCGTTGCAGACAATCTATGATCTCTAAAAAAGACAGCAAGCGCCTGACGGCATACATTGATCGGTTTCCAACTACCCGGGTTCTCGTTGTCGGAGACATCGTCCTTGACCATTACATCTGGGGAAAGGTGTCCCGGATATCGCCTGAAGCGCCGGTGCCCGTTGTGAACGTCACGCGGGAAAATCTGCTTCTGGGCGGCGCGGCCAATGTGGCGAATAATATCCAGGCCCTCGGCGGCGCGGTAAGCGTCTGCGGCGTGATCGGCCAGGATGAAGCGGGCAGGCAACTACTTCATCTGCTTCTTAAACAAGGGATTCGTACCGAAGGGATCATCATTGATCCGGCGAGGCCTACCACGATCAAAACCCGTGTCCTGGCGCATAGTCAACAGGTTGTCAGATTTGACCGTGAAACGAAAGAGAGGATCGAACGGGAAGCACATCGCAGAATATTTGATTACGTCAGCCGGCAGGTCAAAGAGGGACTTGACGCAATTGTGCTCTCGGACTACTGCAAGGGCATGGTTACCAGCGAGCTCGTACGGGACATCGTGAGACTCGCGAAAAAACACAAGGTAATCGTGTCCGTAGACCCCAAAGTAAGCCACTTCGACATGTACAACGGGGTCACCATACTTACCCCGAACAGCAACGAAGCCTCCACAGGTTCCAAAATAGAGATCGATGACGAACGATCCCTGCTCAAGGCGGGCGCGCTTCTGCTCAGACGGCTGAAATGCGAGGCAGTGCTGATCACCCGCGGTGAACAGGGGATGAGCCTCTTTGAGCGCGGAGGCAGGGTGACCCACATCCCGACCGTTGCGCGCGAGGTTTTTGATGTTACCGGCGCCGGAGATACGGTTATCAGCGCGCTCACTCTCGGCATGGCGGCCGGCGCAAGCATGGTGGATGCCGCCAGGATCTCGAATTATGCAGCGGGGATCGTGGTCGGAGTCGTGGGCACAGCCGTTGTTAAACCCGGAGAGTTGAAGAATCGAATACTATCGGGATAAAGTGACGGGGCAGCAGTCAATGCCGACGGTCACGTAAAGCGGTAACGAAGCCCGTATCGTGTTAAAAGGCAACGGTGACGTTTTAAGACGAACGACGAACTCCTAAAACCGAAACGGGCGTCGTCTCCGTAACCGCAAGACGATATTTCAGACCGATACCGGCTTCATAGCCGATTCACCAAATCGTAACCGATAAGGAGTGTTGTCCATGAAAGGCATCATCTTGGCAGGCGGCAGCGGGACACGGCTTTATCCCATCACCAGGGGTGTCTGCAAACAGCTTCTCCCGATCTACGACAAACCCATGATCTATTACCCGCTTTCGACGCTCATGCTGGCGGGGATCCGCGATATCCTGATCATCTCAACGCCGCTTGATCTTCCGAGGTTTAAGGACATCTTCGGTGATGGATCGGATCTGGGGTTGCGTTTTTCCTACAAGGAACAGCCGCAGCCGAACGGCCTCGCTGAGGCATTCCTGATCGGAGAAGAATTCATCGGTCATGACACCGTCTGCCTGGTGCTGGGAGATAATATCTTTTTTGGACACGGCCTCACGGAGATGCTCACCAAGGCGGTCAAGAAGGTGAATTCCCTCGGTGGCGCCACGGTGTTCGGTTATTACGTGAAAGATCCTGAACGGTACGGCATCGTGGAGTTCGACAAGCAGGGGAAAGTGCTATCGGTTGAAGAAAAACCAAAGCAGCCGAAATCAAAGTATGCGGTCACCGGACTGTACTTCTGCGACAACGACGTGGTCCGGATCGCCAAGAGCATCAAACCGTCATGGCGGGGAGAGATCGAAATCACGGATGTCATCAATTCCTATCTCGAGCAGAAGAGGTTGACGGTAGAGCTCATGGGCAGGGGTTATGCGTGGCTTGATACCGGGACCCATGAAAGCCTGCTTGAGGCAGGCGATTTCATCGCAACCATCGAAAAACGGCAGGGACTCAAGATGGCCTGCATCGAGGAGATCGCTTATAAACTGGGATACATCGACAGGACAAAGCTGCTCAAGGCCGCTGAAAGCCACAGCAAAAACGCGTATGGCGATTATCTCAGGATGGTGGCGGAGCAAGGGGTGCCGAATGCCCTTTGAGTTCAAATCGTTTGAGATACCCGGCCTCGTGCTGGTCCAACCCCAGGTCTTCGGAGATGACCGGGGCTTCTTCTTTGAACTGTATAAACACTCGGATTTTACGCTCGGGGGCATTGAAGGGCATCTGGTACAGGACAACTATTCGAGATCAGCAAAAGGGGTGCTCAGAGGACTGCACTACCAGAAGACCCCCAAGGCCCAGGGCAAGCTGGTCATGTGTATGCAGGGCAGGATATACGACGTTGCCGTGGACATCCGGAAAGGCTCCCCTTTCTATGGGAAATGGATGGGTGTCGAACTTTCGGCGGAGAACCGATTGATGCTCTATGTACCGCCGGGGTTCGCCCACGGTTTTCAGGTCTTAAGCGACACCGCGGATGTGATGTACAAGTGCACGAATGAATATTCGCCGGCTGAAGACCGCGGGATCATCTGGAACGACCCGGACATCAACATTTCCTGGCCGCTCAAAGGTCCGGTCTTGTCCGGTAAGGACAGGGTCCATCCGCATCTACGGGAAGCCGACAATAATTTTAGTTACTAAATATATTCTCGCAGAGACGCAGAGTTCGCAGAGGAAAGCTAATAAATGCTCTCGTAAAAAATGACTCACCGGTTTGATTTTACTCTGCGTCCTCCGCGTGCTCTGCGAGAGACGCCCTTTTGGTTCCGGCTTGTCCGGGTCAGGATATAATCGGTCCCCATGAAATATCTCATCACCGGTAAAAACGGACAACTGGCGCAGGCCTTCATTAAGCGGTTTGAAGAACGATCGATAGACTTCAGCGCTCCTGATGAGTCTCAGCTTGACATCACGAACCAGAAGGTCATTGCAAATGTCGTTGCAACACTGAAACCCGATGTCATCATCAACTGCGCTGCCTACAACCTCGTTGACAAAGCGGAGCAGGACGGGGATAGGGTATTCGCGGTAAACGCAACAGGCCCGAAAAACCTCGCTCAAGCTGCCGCATCACAGAAAGCGATCCTGGTGCATTTCGGATCGGACTATGTCTTCGACGGAACCAAGGAGAGCGGCTTGTACCTTGAGAGCGACCCGGTGAATCCGCTGAATGAATATGGCAAAAGCAAGCTTGCCGGGGAACTTTCTGTTTTGGAAGAACTGGACCAATGCCTGGTCCTCAGGCTGAGCTGGGTTTTCGGCGCCGGGAAACAGAATTTCATATATAAACTTATTGAATGGGCCAAGAACAACGAATATCTGAAGATCGCCTGTGATGAGTTCTCGGTGCCCACCTATACCGGTACGGTGGTGGATATTACGCTCAAAGCGATCGGGCAGGGCATGACCGGTCGATACCATCTGACGAACAGCGGTTTCTGCTCACGGTATGAATGGGCACGGCTGATCTTGAGCACGATCGGCGTGGATAAATTCATCAGGCCCGTGGCCATGGATTCATTCAATCTTCCCGCACAACGGCCGAAGTTTTCGGCCATGAGCAACAGCAAGCTTGCAAACCATCTTAATGTTGCTATCCCATCCTGGGAAGAAACAGTCCGTTCATTCTTACGAGAAAGCGCATCGGTTCATGAATAACAGCAAGAGCACAAAATCGGAACAAGACCTGGTCCCGGGAACAGCAAATATCCTGGTAACCGGCGGAGCCGGCTTTATCGGGTCCAATTTTATCAGGTATGTTTTGGATAAAACGGATTTCAAGGGCACGATCGTCAATTACGACAAGCTTACCTATGCCGGGAACCTTCTGAATCTGACTGACATTGAAAATAAATTCGGCGGGGAAAACTATTTTTTCGAACGCGGCGATATCCTGGATTACGAAAAGGTCAAACAGGTCGTCACGAAATTCAAAATAAACAGCATTGTCCATTTCGCCGCCGAAAGCCATGTTGACCGGTCCATCTTCGGACCCAAAGAGTTTGTTGAAACAAACATCAACGGAACATTCAACCTGCTCGAGGCAAGTCGTCAGCTTTGGACAGGAAGATCGGATGTGCGCTTTCACCATATCAGCACCGATGAGGTGTATGGTTCTCTCGGCGACACAGGGGCCTTCTTTGAAACGACATCATATGACCCCAGAAGTCCTTACTCGGCGTCCAAGGCCGCCTCGGACCACCTGGTGAGGGCGTATTACCACACCTATGGTCTGCCGGTTACCATCTCCAACTGCTCCAATAATTATGGCCCCTATCATTTCCCCGAAAAACTGATCCCGCTCATCATCCTGAACGCACTCGAAAGGAAGCCGTTGCCCGTCTACGGGGACGGGAAAAACGTACGGGACTGGCTTTATGTTGAAGACCATTGTGAAGCGATATGGGCGATCCTGAATAAAGGGATCGCAGGTGAAACCTACAATATCGGCGGTGAATGTGAAAAGCAGAACCTTGAGGTCGTAAACACCATCTGCGAGGTGCTTGAGGGCCTCTCTCCCTTCAGGGACAACTCAGTATTCCGAACTCCGAACTCCAAACTCCGAACTTACAGGGACCTCATCACCTTTGTCCCCGATCGGCCGGGACATGACCGGCGCTATGCGATCAACTGCGACAAGATCAAGAACGAGCTCGGGTGGACGCAACGGCATAATTTCGAAAACGGTTTAAAGGACACGATCTCCTGGTACCTTAACAACACCGACTGGGTAAAGAGTGTCAGGAGCGGAGAGTACACGAAGTGGATCGAGAAAAACTATTCGTCTAGGTTATGAAGTCGATCCATGGTTCACTATTCAACGTTCAGGGTTAAACAGCCCAGCGCTAAATGCTCAACCTTGAACCGTGAACGTTGAACCCTGAAACAAAGAAAGGACGTCCATGAAAATAGCAGTAATCGGAACCGGTTATGTGGGTCTGGTCACCGGCACCTGTCTTGCTGAAAGCGGTAACGATGTCATCTGCATGGACATTGATGAACGGAAGATCGCGATGCTCGATTCCGGCAAGGTACCCATCTACGAACCGGGACTGGAAGAGCTTATCGAGCGGAACGTGGCCCACGACCGCTTGACCTTTACCGTGGACATGTCCAAGGCGGTCAAAAAATCCGACATCATCTTCATTGCCGTGGGCACGCCTCCGGGGGAAGACGGATCCGCCGACCTCAAGTATGTGCTTGCTGCGGCCCGTCAGATCGGCAAGTACATGAACAGCTACAAGGTTATCATCAACAAGAGCACGGTGCCGGTCGGCACGGCTGAAAAGGTCAAAGCCGCGGTGGCGGATAAAACTGCGCATACGTTCGACGTTGTATCTAATCCCGAGTTTTTAAAGGAAGGCTCTGCGATCGAAGATTTCATGAAGCCTGACCGTATTGTGATCGGCGCCGATAGTGCGCGAGCGATGGAGATTATGCAAGATCTGTATGCGCCATTCATCCGTAAAGGAGACCGCACGCTCGTCATGGATATCAGGAGCGCGGAAATGACCAAGTATGCGTCAAATGCAATGCTCGCGACCAAAATATCGTTTATCAATGAGATGGCGATCATCTGTGCAAGTTTGGGGGCCGATATCGACAGCGTGCGCAAGGGCATGGGCTATGACAAGCGCATCGGGTTTGAATTCATGTTCCCGGGAGTGGGATATGGCGGATCATGTTTCCCCAAGGATGTGAAGGCACTGGTCCAGACTGCCCGGGACCATGGTGTCGAAGCAAAGGTACTGAGAGCGGTCGAAGCAGTGAATGACCATCAGAAATCGCTGTTGTCAAAGATGATCATCGCGCACTTTGCGGCGATGAGTGCGAAGAAAAGCGTCAAAACCACCAAACCACTCTCAGGAAAGACTATCGCACTCTGGGGTCTTGCGTTCAAACCGCGCACGGACGATATGCGCGAGGCGCCTTCCATCGTCATCATCAATAGTCTTCTGCGTGCCGGCGCCGCAATCAAGGCGCATGATCCCGTGGCAATGAACGAGGCGCGCAAGATCTTCAAGAAAAGGGTCCAGTTCAGTGAGGACGACTATGAAATGCTCCGGGGTGCGGATGCGCTTGCTGTCGTGACCGAATGGAGCGAGTTCCGGACACCGGATTTCAAGAAGATAAAAAAGCTCTTGAAGAAGCCGCTCATTTTCGACGGCAGGAACATCTATAATAAGGCAGAGCTCCGGAAGATGGGGTTTACGTATTATGGGATCGGGAGACGATAAGACGGCGCAACGGTGAGGGAAGAAGGACGAGAGACGAGGGACGATTAAAATAGCGTCCATCGTCCTAGCGAGCGAAGCGAGCGGTCGTCCATCATCTCTCCTCATTCATTTATCTAATAAGGAGACACCATGCGAATACTGGTAACCGGCGGTGCTGGCTTTTTAGGATCACACCTGTGCGAACGACTGCTGAGAGACGGACATGAAGTGCTTTGTCTGGATAATTATTTTACCGGCAGAAAGACGAACGTTGCGGAGTTTATGCGCAATCCCGCGTTCGAGCTGGTACGGCACGACATTGTTCTTCCCATTCTGCTGGAGGTGGACAGGATCTATCATCTGGCATGTCCTGCTTCGCCTATCCACTATCAGCACAATCCGGTTAAGACCATCAAGACCAATATATTAGGCACGCTCAACATGCTCGGCATCGCAAAGCGGGTCAATGCGAGAATGCTCCTGGCGTCCACATCGGAAGTCTACGGCGATCCCGCAATGCATCCGCAAAAAGAGGACTACTGGGGAAACGTGAACCCCATCGGCATCCGGAGCTGCTATGATGAGGGAAAGCGCGCAGCCGAGACCCTGATGATGGACTACCATCGCCAGAACCGCGTGGACATCAAGATCATGCGCATCTTCAACACCTACGGACCCCGGATGCTGGCTGACGACGGCCGGGTGGTGAGCAACTTCATCGTCCAGGCGCTCAGGGGAGAGGACATCACCGTTTACGGCAAAGGCTCACAGACCCGTTCCTTTTGCTATGTGGACGATCTCATCGACGGCATGGTGAAGCTGATGAACAGTGAGAACTTCACCGGCCCCGTGAACATCGGGAATCCGGATGAATACACGATCCTGGACTTCGCGAAGAAGATCATTGCCATGACCGGTTCAAAATCGAAAATATCGTTCAAGCCTCTTCCCTCCGACGATCCCTCGCAGCGGATGCCTGATATTACCCTTGCAGGGGAGAAACTCGGATGGAAGCCCAAGGTCTCGGTGGACGAAGGGCTCAAGAGGACCATTGAGTATTTCAAGAAGGAATTGGTCGGCTCTATTACCAAATAACCTACAGGTTCCTATCGTCAATCTCCAAATTATCGACGAGTTGCAGCTTATGAAAAATGAAAAGGATTCGATCATCGCAGTCATCCCCGCCCGCTACGGCTCAACTCGCTTCCCGGGCAAGGCCCTTGCCGACATCAAAGGAAAGCCCATGATCCAGTGGGTCTATGAACGCACCAGGCTTTCAAAGCTGATCCATCGGGTCATTGTGGCAACCGATGATGAGCGCATTCTCAGTGCCGTGAAGTCGTTCGGCGGCGAGGCGATGATGACATCACCTCATCATGCCACGGGCACGGACCGGATCGCTGAAGTCGCTAAGTCTCTTGACTGCGCTATCGTGGTCAACGTGCAGGGGGACGAACCCCTGATCCGGCCCGAGATGATCGATGAGGCTATTTCGCCGCTGGTGCAGAACGCATCCATTCCGATGGGAACGCTTTGCAAAAAGATCGAGGACCGTGAAGAGGCCTTTGACCCGAATGTGGTCAAGGTGGTCTTCGACAAAAACGGTTTTGCGCTCTATTTTTCCCGCGCGCCCATTCCCTGGGACCGCGACGCCTGGGCCGGCAAAAGCTCATGGAAGGAATTATCCCTTGAAGGCCCCCTGTACAAGCACATCGGGCTCTATGTGTACCGCAGGGATTTTCTCCTCGACTACGCGAACATACCCCGGACCCCGCTCGAAGCCGTGGAAAAGCTCGAGCAGCTTCGCGCGCTGGAGAATGGCCACAGAATAAAGGTTGTAATAACCCGTTATGAATCGTTTGGTGTTGACATCCCCGATGATTTGGGTAAAATATTGAAAAGGCTCGAAGAAAGTTGAGAACAGGAATGGACAAGAAAAAGACGCCGACAAAATACATTTTCGTTACCGGTGGCGTGGTCTCATCGCTGGGCAAAGGCCTCGCTGCCGCATCGATCGGGGCCCTCCTCGAGGCGCGGGGGCTGAAGGTCACGTTTTTGAAGCTCGATCCCTATATCAACGTCGACCCCGGCACCATGAGCCCCTACCAGCACGGAGAGGTGTATGTGACCGATGACGGAGCGGAGACGGACCTTGATCTCGGCCACTATGAGCGGTATACCAATGTCAACACGGGTCAGAAGAACAACTTCACCTCCGGCAGGATCTACAACAATGTGATCACCAAGGAACGGCGAGGTGACTATCTCGGGGGCACGGTCCAGGTCGTGCCGCACATCACCAATGAGATCAAACGCGCGATAACGGACCTTGCGGACGATGAAGACGTCGTCATTGTGGAGATCGGCGGCACCATCGGCGATATCGAGAGTCTCCCGTTCCTCGAAGCCATCCGGCAGCTCAGATACGACCTCGGCAGGCAGAATGTGCTCTATATTCACCTGACCCTCGTGCCGTTCATCCAGGCTGCGGATGAGCTTAAATCAAAACCCACGCAGCATAGCGTGAAGGAGCTTCTGTCCATCGGTATCCAGCCCAATATTCTCCTGTGCCGCAGCGATCGCCTCATTCCAAACGACATGAAGAAGAAGATCGCACTGTTCTGCAATGTGGAGGAAAATTGCGTTATTTCCGCGCAGGACGTACAATCGATCTACGAGGTCCCTTTGAAGCTGCATGCCGAGGGACTTGACGACCGGATCCTCGAAGCGCTCGAGCTCACGGTCCCGAGCAACGACCTCACCGCGTGGGAAACGATCGTTCGGAAAGCCAAGCATCCGGCGAGAAACGTTACGATCGCCCTGGTCGGTAAATATATAGAACTCAAGGAAGCGTACAAGAGCCTGTGCGAAGCGCTTACTCACGGCGGGATCGCCAATGACGCGAAAGTGTTCATCAGTTGGATGGATTCGGAAGACATTGAAAACAAGGGCGCGCAGGAAGTGCTCAAGGGCATGGACGGGATCCTTGTTCCGGGAGGATTCGGCATCCGCGGGGTGGAAGGAAAGATAGAAGCCGTAAAATTCGCGCGGGAGGGAAACATACCCTACTTCGGAATTTGTCTCGGTATGCAGTGCGCCGTGATCGAGATCGCACGTGATCTGGCCGACATCCGGGACGCGAACAGCTCGGAATTCGACCAAAAAACGGCCCACCCCGTTATCTACCTGCTCGAACACTGGTACGATTATCGGAGCCAGTCCATGCAGAAGCGGGACCTTACGAGCGACAAGGGCGGCAGCATGCGTTTGGGAGCCTACCCCTGCAAGATAGAGAAGGGGACGCTGGCACACCAGGCCTACGGAATGGATGATATCTTCGAGCGCCATCGCCACCGCTATGAATTCAACAACAGCTATCGGGACGTATTGAAAGCCGCAGGGCTCGTGATCAGCGGGATCTCTCCTGACAATGAACTGGTCGAGATCGTGGAACTGAAGAATCACCCCTGGTTCCTCGGGTGCCAGTTCCACCCGGAGTTTAAATCGACACCGCGCAAACCGCACCCGCTCTTTACGTCCTTCATTGCCGCTGCGTTGAAACAGCGGGAGCAGGGGAAGAAACCGTGACCCGTGAACTATCGATAAAGGACATCCGCATCGGTGGACAAAACCCTTTTGTCCTGATCGCGGGTCCGTGTGTGATCGAGTCGGAGGGTTCGACTCTCGAAGCCGCCGCACGGCTCAAAGAGATAACCGGGGACCTCGGCATTCCATTTATTTTCAAATCATCCTTCGACAAGGCGAACCGCAGTTCGGCGAAGTCCTTTCGGGGGCCGGGGATGAAGGAAGGTCTCCGGATACTCTCTCGCGTCGGCAGGGAACTGCGCCTGCCGCTCCTCTCGGACGTTCACCGATTTGAGGAAATCGGGCCGGCTGCCGAGGTCCTGGATATCATTCAGGTGCCCGCTTTTCTGTGCAGACAGACCGATTTTGTCATGGACGTCGCAAAGACCAACAGGGTGGTAAACATCAAAAAGGGGCAGTTTCTGGCGCCCTGGGACATCAAGAATGCGGCTGAGAAGGCGGCTTCCACGGGCAACGACAAGATCATCATAACCGAACGCGGGGTATCGTTCGGGTATAATAACCTTGTTGCGGACATGCGTTCACTGCCGATCATACGGGAGTTGGGTTACCCCGTGGTATTCGACGCGACCCACTCGGTGCAGTTGCCGGGAGCGGGGGGGACCGCATCATCAGGAGACCGGAAGTTCGTTCCCCATCTCGCGAGGGCCGCAGCAGCGGCCGGCATTGACGCCTTGTTCATGGAAGTGCATGCCTGCCCCGACAAAGCGCTTTGTGACGGGCCGAACATGCTGAGCCTGGACGAACTTCCCGCGTTGCTCAAGCAGGTCCGGGAGATCGATAGGATCATAAAACAATGATAGAACGGGCGAAAAAGGTTCTGAAAATAGAAGCCGGGGCTATTGCGTCGCTTATTGACCGCATTGACGGACGATTCGAACAGGCCGTAACAATGATCCTGAACTGCGAAGGCCGCGTGGTCGTAACCGGCATGGGTAAGTCCGGCCTCATCGGCAAGAAGATCGCTGCCACGCTTGCTTCCACCGGCACACCCGCGCTCTTCCTGCATCCGGCCGAGGGCATCCACGGAGACCTCGGGATGGTCATGAGAGGGGACACGGTGATAGCGCTCTCCAACAGCGGCGAGACCGATGAACTCTCAAGGATGCTGCCGTCGCTCAAGCGGCTCGGGATCGGCATCATCGCGCTCACGGGGAATCCGGAGTCTACACTTGCGAAGAACAGCGATGTGGTGATCGATGTCAGCGTGAAGGAGGAGGCCTGTCCGCTCGGACTTGTTCCGACGGCAAGCACCACAGCGGCGCTCGCCATGGGAGACGCCCTTGCCGTTGTGCTGTTGGACCAGCGTGGATTCAAGGAAGAAGATTTTGCCTGTTTCCATCCCGGAGGCGCACTTGGCAAGAAGCTTTTGCTCCGTGTACGCGATCTGATGCATACGGAAGAAGCCGTCCCCGTGGTCTCCGAAGGGACACTGATCAAGGATGCGATCTATGAAATATCCTCAAAGAAGATGGGGGTCACCGCTGTCGTGAACGCAGCAGGGAAACTGGTCGGCATTATTTCTGACGGCGATCTCAGGCGCTGGATGGAAAAAACCGAAAAATCGGGTGAGAATCTTCTCAAAAAAGAAGCAAAGGACATCATGACGAAAAATCCGAAGGTAGCCAATAAAGATTCCCTTGCGGCAGAGGCTGTGTCCATTATGGAGAAAAACTCCATTACCTGTCTCATCGTTGCAGACCGGAATGAAGTGCCTGAGGGAGTTATCCATCTCCACGATCTGCTGAAGGCGGGGGTGGTGTGATGAAAACAGTTCATAGTTCAGAGCTGGGAGTTCCCCCGACTGAGACATTCGAGGGCAAGCTGCGTGCGGAGTGAGTGTATGAGAAAAACCAAAACAACAATCCAGTCGAAGGCGAAAAAGATCAAGCTTTTGTTGCTTGACGTCGATGGTGTGCTGACCGACGGCAGGATCATGCTTGACAATCAGGGCAATGAGCTCAAAGCATTCCATGTTCGCGACGGCCATGGGATAAAAATGGCCCAAAAGGCCGGCATTATCGTCGGCATTATCACCGGCAGAAAATCAGAGGTCGTGAACATCCGTGCGCGTGAGCTCGGCATTAAAGAGGTATATCAGGGCACGCACGAAAAGATCGAGGTATATGAATCGATCCTGAAAAAGTTCGGGTTTCGCTCCGATGACGTTGCGTATATGGGGGATGATGTCGTGGATGCGGGAATTTTCAAGCGCACGGGTCTGGCCGTGACCGTTGCGGATGCGGACCCCTCCGTGATGCCGCATGTGGATATGGTCACCAAAACAGCGGGCGGGAGGGGGGCAGTGCGTGAATTCATCAACCTCATCCTGAAGCATCAGGGCAAGCTGCATACTTCATGAGCGAGTGGGTACTGAAGACACGAAAATGGACAACCCGTCTGTCCTTGATATGGATAACCAGACTGGTAAGGTTATTTTCGCTGCTCGTGCCGTATCGAGTGGGAGTTTGGGCGGGAGGGGTGCTCGGTTTCATTGCATACTATCTGCTTCCCCGGGAACGGAACAGGGCGCTTACACACCTGACGCTGGCGTTCCCTGAAAAAGAGCGTTCATGGATACGCCATACGGCCAGAGGCTGCTTTCTCCATCTGGGCAAGTGTCTGCTTGAGGTCATGCTCATGACGCCTCGCCGTCTTGAGCAGGTCATTGAATTTCGGGGAGAGGAAGCACTCCGCGCTGCGATCGGCATCGGCAAAGGAGTGATCTATGTTACCGGTCATATCGGCAACTGGGAGATTATGGGACATGCCGTGGCAGCCCGGTACAACCTCAGTGTGATAGCAGCGCCCATAGAACCGGAGCAGGTAAACGATATGATCGTGGGACTGCGCGCAAGAATGGGTGTGAGAACGATCCTGCGCAGCAGGCCGGGTGCATCCAGGGAACTGGTCCGGGTGTTCAAAGAAAACCGCATCATGGGTATCCTCATCGACCAGGACACGGATGTGGAGAGCGCTTTCGTGGACTTCATGGGCTTACGCGCCTGGACCCCGACGGCGGCGGCATCAATGGCGCTTAAATTCGGTGCACCGGTGATCTTCGGTTACATCCAGCGCACCCGGGACAACAAGCATGCCATTACCGTCGAAGGACCGCTTGAACTGGTTCTCACGGGTGACCGTGAAAAAGATATCATAACCACTACCGCCATGCTTACGAAGAAGATAGAAGACACCATACGAAGAAACCCGGAACAATGGGTCTGGATGCACCGCCGGTGGAGGAGGCAACCCTGAAAATATTCAACGTACCGAACCTGCTTTCACTCAGCAGGATAGTATCGGTGCCCATTTTTATCGTGCTCATGCTCGACCCGAGCCCGGGACGGACGCTTGCTGCGGGCATTGTGTTCTCGCTTGCCTCGGCCACGGACTGGCTCGATGGCTATTTAGCGCGAAAATGGGGGCAGGTGACCAAAATGGGGAAGCTTCTTGACCCTATTGCGGATAAGATATTGATTATGTCCGCACTAGTCATCTTAGTGGAATTACCCCCGCACATTGTCCATTCTTGGATGGCGATCCTGATCATCGGGAGGGAGTTTGCTGTCACCGGTCTCCGCGCAATTGCATCGAGCGACGGTATTATCATTCCGGCAGAAACCGTCGGAAAATACAAAGTAGGTGCCCAAATTACCGCAGTTCTTTCCCTTCTTCTTGATCATGCCTTTACCAAGGATTGGATGAGAGAACTCGGGAGGTACGCACTCTGGATTGCAATGATTCTCTCCGTATATTCAGCGTATCAGTACTTCAGGACCTACTGGAAGAAACTGAACTAGCAGCTATGGATACACTCATCCAGATACTCGCGATCCTCTTATCCTACCTCCTCGGTGCCGTGCCGTTCGGACTCCTGTTCAGTAAACTTTTTTCCGACGTTGATGTACGGACCATCGGGAGCGGCAACATTGGCGCTACCAACGTGCTTCGGGCCGCGGGAAAAAAGGCTGCCGTCCTGACCCTTCTGGCTGATGCGCTGAAAGGCGTCATTCCCGTGCTGCTCGCGAAGTCAATTTTTTATGACGATACAGCAACGGTCTTGTCAGGGGCTGCCGCTGTCCTGGGACATAATTTCCCCGTCTATCTTAAATTCAAAGGTGGAAAAGGGGTGGCAACCAGTTATGGCGTGGTCCTTGCTGTTGCCCCCTGGATAGGGCTCCTCTGCCTTCTTATCTGGCTTCTGGCCGCATTCATTTTTCGCTATTCATCACTAGCCGCTTTAATTTCCTTCGCCTGTTACCTTGGGGTTACCTTTATTGTGGTCTCACCTGTTTCAAAACCCTACGCGTTGCTTTCCCTCTTCATTTTCAGCATGATCTATTATCGGCACCGGGAGAACATCAAGCGGCTCCTTGCAGGCACAGAACCGAAGATAGGCAAGCAGAAATGAGAATTGACATGATAAAAATGAAACTTCCCGTGCTGATTTTTTCCCTTTGCGCACTGCTGTTTTTGGAACCTGATAGTGCCGTGGCGGAAGAACTCGAGATCGTTAATCATCCGGTAAACACATCAGGACTTACCGGTCTTCTTTTAACTACCTCGCCTTATACGCTCACACCAAAAACCGTAGAAATCGGGGCATCGGTTCTGTCTGAAAACAGCATCAGGCCTGATTATACCATCACCGAATATCCTTTAAGTGCAACCATCGGGATATCGAATAACTCGGAACTCGCATTGAGAACCTCCTATATTTCCATCTCGGAAGGTCCAACCGGCACGACTGTGGTAACTCGAAAAACCGGAGACATCGAGCTTTCGTACAAATGGAATTTTATTCCTCATCAGGAAGACTCTCTGCGTCCCGCTGTCGCATTAATCATCACCGGTTTGATGCCGACGGAAAACAACAGCGATCTGCGAGCTAATTCGGTCTCTCATTGGGGCATGCGTTTAGGACTTTCAGCCGGCACCGAGGTAAGCTGGAAAGAACATATCGTGGGTATCTACGCCGATGGGCAAATGGCTGGTCAGGATCTGACAGATAAACGACTGAAGGATCTGTACTGGATTTTCAATGCAGGGCTGCTTTTCCCGATCAGTAAATACGGAAATCTCCAGATGTTCATTGAGTATTCCTTGATAACAGGAAAAGACCTGATGACCTTGAGCGGCGGCGACTATACCGGATTAACCTACGGCCTGAGGCTGGTAACAGAACGGTTCAACCTTACTATTGGAACTCAATCTTTGCACAAAAAACTCGAGGGATATGACAATTCCGGCAGGGTTATAGGAATGATGAGTATGAAGTTTTAGTATAGTAAAAGAAAATATATAGTAATGATAATGTCTCCACAAATCAATGAGATAAAAGCTATTAAAGCATATTTTACCTTATGCTTTTAATTGTCCGATAATGTATATTATGTCAAATCAGACATTTAAACAGGACAGTCCGGGTTCTTTTCCCCTTCCCTCAGACATCCTTATTTACCAGAACTTTTTTTAAAAGTCCTTGTTGTTGCCGATGGATCGTAAAGAATCGATGCATCTAATGATGCTCGTGATACACCTTCTTGCAGACCCTTTTTTATAATTTCTACTTCTGCCCGGACTTGCCTATGCTTCACATCCTTGAAATTAGTTTCAACTTGTTTCAGCATACATACAGATCTTAAAAAACAACGAGGCTTATTATTACCGATACAAAAGCAATCGAGGTCATGATTGAAAACCAGCATCAGAAATACCCCCTTGTCTATTTTAAAAAGATAACATAAGAGCCTGTTGCACAACTGCTTTCAGAGTGCTTCGACAGGCTCAGCACGAACGGATGAATTTAATGATATCAATGGCCGTACCGTTCGTCCTGAGCCTGTCGAAGGGGGGAACGGGTATTTGCGCAACAGGCTCATAAGACAATCGATAAAACAAACGTCAAATTCCGGTTTTATCTTTCAGATCAGTGTGTTGTCATTTTTAAATTAAGCACTCCCCTGTCTAAGACTAATGGATGAGCTGTTTTCCTAGTAGGCTGTTGAAAAAGTCGAAAAACACAGAGACAATGGTTTTTCAATAGGTTTCTAGAGTTTCTTTATCCCATTATTACAAAATGTCTCTTTGCGTTCTATCCGTTGTTTTATGATTTGATTGTTATACCGGTATTTATCGCCTTCAAAGCTCCATGACGATGGATGCCAGAGATGCAGTACAATCGCGAGTCCTCTTACCGATCTGACCTGTTTTCCCTGGTTCAGCACCCTGATACCCAGGTCATTATCCTCAAGCGATCCGTCCAGGAAGTCCTCATCACAGCCGTTGATGTCCAGGAACAGGCTTCTATAAAGACTGAAATTACAACCCCAGATGCCATCGTCGTTAATGAGATCGCGGTGCATGAGCCGCCGGAGAAGCGGGTTTTTTATCCGGATCGCTTCTTCAACCTTTCGGGAATTGCCGGCTAATGAGTCCAGAATGAGGCGTACATTGAAGCTGTTCAATACGGTGCCTTCTTTGAGCAGTTGTTCGGTCAGCTGCCTTCCGATCTCGACCCGTTTGCCGCCAAGAATGGCAGAAGGGTCGCTTTGCTCAACATGCGCCCGAATAAAGTGACGGTGGGCCATGCAGTCACCGTCGATAAAGACCAGGTACTCTCCGGCTGCCTGCCTGACCGCCTCATTCAGGATCCTCGGTTTCCTGAAGCCGATATCCTCCTGCCAAACATGCTTGATAGGAAAAACATCATGAAGCGATCTTTGCATTTCCTGCACAGTGTCCCGTGTTTCTGAAGTGCTCCCATCATCGGCGATCAAGACCTCTGATGGATTTAAACTCTGTTCTGCCAGGCTCTTCAGACAAAGTTGAAGTGCCCGGGGACGATTATAGGTAGGTACTATGACGGATATGTTCATATGGTCTTTCAAGGGGAAGGTACCGGGTATTTCATTCTCACGATCATGGTCTTAAGGGTCTTCTCCGTCTTCCCCTGCCCCGATCTGTTCAGCATGATAGGAACTTCTGACGAGCGGTCCGGCCGAGACGTGCTGAAATCCCATCGTCTTTGCTTCATCGCGAAGCGAGGCAAATTCATCGGGATGATAATATTTATCAACAGGGAGGTGATATCTGCCGGGCTGGAGGTATTGGCCAAGCGTCAGGATGGAACAATCAACATTCCTGAGATCGCGCATGACTGTTCTTAGCTCATCGATGGTTTCACCGAGGCCAAGCATAAGTCCCGATTTTGTGAGAGCGCCATATGCGCGCGCAGACGCGAGCAAGGCCAGTGATCGGTGATAATCGGCTTGCGGTCTCACGGCAGGATACAATGTCGGCACGGTCTCGATATTGTGATCAAGCACATCAGGCGATGCATCGAGCACTGTTTCGAGCGATGTCTCTGAACCCCTGAAATCGGGGATCAGAACCTCGACCCTGCAGCCGGGAAGCTTCATGCGTACGGCCTTGATAGTCGCGGCAAACAGGGATGACCCTCCATCGGCCAGATCGTCCCTGGTGACCGATGTGATGACGACGTACTTCAAGTGAAGGGACGCCACGGCATTTGCCACGCGGCCAGGTTCATCAAGATCAAGTCCCTGCGGTGAGCCTTTGGGAACGCCGCAGAACCGGCAGTTCCTGGTGCAGATATTTCCGAGGATCATGAAGGTGGCCGTGCCCGCGTTCCAGCATTCGGTCCGGTTTGGACAGGCCGCACTGCTGCATACCGTATGGAGGTCATTGTCCCTGATCAGATTCCGCACATTTTCCAGACGGTCGTTCGTCGTGAGCCTGATCTTGAACCAGGGCGGGCGGCGCTTTTGTCGTTCGGTAGGTGAAAAGGCATTGTTCATGAGTTTATCGTTATGAGTTCTGGATTTACTGGTCCTTCATGCAAGTATTCCCTACTCAAAACGCGCTATTATTTCAGCGCGTTCTTGATGACCTGGTCTATGGTATCTACGAAGATGAACTCCATCTCTTTGCGCAATTCCTCCGGCACATCATCAATGTCGTTCTTGTTCTGCTGGGGAAGAATTATAGTCTTGATCCCCGCCCGTTTAGCGGCGAGCACTTTATCCTTCACTCCTCCGATGGGCATGACCTTGCCGCGAAGCGTTATCTCGCCGGTCATGGCCAGATCATGTTTTACCAGCCTGCCCGTGAGCATGGATACGATCGCGGTGGTCATGGTAACGCCGGCTGACGGGCCGTCCTTGGGGATGGCGCCGGCCGGCACATGAATATGGATATCGCTTTTCTCGAAAAAATCCTTGTTGATCCCGAATGACTCTGCCTGCGAGCGCACGTAGGAGAGTGCTGCCTGGGCGGATTCCTTCATCACCTCTCCCAACTGGCCCGTGAGGATCAGTTGCTTGTTTCCGGGCATCTGAGAGGCTTCGACAAAAAGGATGTCCCCTCCTGTAGGCGTCCAGGCAAGTCCGGTGACCACGCCCGGACGGTCTATCATGATCGCGGTTTCGGCGAAGTACTTCGGTCTTCCCAGATAGTCCTGCAGTTCATCCGGCTTGACCGTGATGGGCGTTGTTTTATTCTCCGCAACAGCCTTTGCCACCTTTCGGCAGACGTTCGCGATCTCACGCTCCAGGTTCCTGACCCCGGCCTCGCGGGTATAGTCCTTGATGATACCCCGGAGCGTATCTTCCGGGATCACGATCTCGCCCGTCCGAAGCGCATTTGCCTTGATCTCCTTGGGGATCAGGTATTTTTGCGCGATATTGATCTTTTCATGCTCCGTATATCCAGGCAGCTTGAGCACTTCCATACGGTCCAGGAGCGGCGGGGGAATGGTTTCGAGCTGGTTCGCCGTGGTTATGAACATGACCTTCGAGAGGTCGAAGGGCACGTCGAGATAGTTGTCGCGAAAGTCCTTATTCTGCTCCGGATCGAGCACCTCGAGCAGGGCTGACGACGGATCTCCGCGCCAGTCGGAGCCGATCTTATCCACCTCATCGAGCATGATCACCGGGTCCCTGGTCTCCACCCGCTTGAGCGCCTGGATGATCCTGCCCGGCATGGCTCCGATGTAGGTACGGCGATGGCCCCGGATCTCGGCCTCGTCATGCAAACCGCCAAAAGACTGTCTCATGAACTTTCTGCCCAGGGCGCGGGCGATGGACTGGCCGAGGGAGGTCTTGCCGACGCCTGGAGGGCCCACAAAGCACAGGATGGGTTCGCGTGTCTTGATCCCCTCATCGGTACTGCGCTCTTCGCCGAGCTTTTTTACGGACAGGTATTCCAAAATCCGGTTTTTGACCTTTTCGAGATCATAGTGGTCTTCGTCAAGGATGATCTTTGCCCTGTCGATATCGATGGCCGTGGCCGAGGTCTTGTTCCAGGGGAGGCTGGTCATCCATTCAAGATACGTGCGGATGACAGAATATTCAGGCGATGCGGGAGAAAGCTTTTCCATGCGTCCGAGCTCCCGTTTGGTCTCTTTTTCGGCCTCGAAGGGCAGCTTTGCCTGTTCGATCTTCTCGCGCAGGTTCTTCATCTCCGCGCCATCGTCGCCCTCCTCGCCGAGTTCCTTGCGGATGGCCGACAACTGCTGCCGAAGAAGATATTCCCGCTCGGCCTTCTGCATCTGGTCCTTGGCCTGTCCCTGGATCTTTCTGCCGAGCTCCAGCACCTCGACCTCGCGGTTCAGGTGCTGCATGAGCCTGGTGAACTTGTCACGGACCGATTCGGTTTCGAGTATCTCCTGTCGTTGCGGCAGTTCCAGCCGGATGTTAGTCGCGATGAGATAGGCGAGCTGGCGTGGATCTTCAATGTTGAGGGCCGCACCGGATAGTTCTTCCGGCATATTGGGCGTGAGCGATACCATCTTTTGGAAGACCTCGGAGACCCCGCGCATGAGCGCCTCAAGCTCCACGGATTTCTCGGTCTTATCAGGAAATGGTTTGATCCTGGCCTTTAAATAGGGGTCCGTCTGAGACAACTCCATGATGCTGATGCGCTCGATCCCCTGAACCAGCACTCTGAGCGTTCCGTCCGGGACCTTTACCATCTGGAGGATCCGGGCCATCGTCCCGACAGTATAGATATCGGCTATTCCCGAAACGTCGATCTCAACCTTTTTCTGCGCGGTAAGACCGAGTATCTTGTCTCCGACGGTGACGTCATTGATAAGCTTGATCGATTTATCCTTGCCGATCACCAGAGGATAGACCGTGAGCGGATATACGATCGTATCCTTGAGCGGCAGCAAAGGCAGCTCATCAGGCACGGGCGTCGTTTTTTCCTTCTCGGGTTCACTTATCTCCATGGGTTTGCTCCTGGTCTGTTTATCGTTGAACGTCAATAGCGCTTTTGCAGAATGATCTTCAGCAATCCCTGCTGATAGTCCGCCTTCACGCTGTGATGATCTATGGGGACGTGCATTGCAATTTCCGACCTGAAGTCTCCACATTTAATGCCCAACCGGTGACAGGCGCTCATTTCGGCTACCGGCTGTTCCCTTCTCCCCTCTACTACCAGCAGGTCGCTGAAAAGCGTGATCGTCATATCCCTTTCATCCACACCTGCAAGTTCGATTACTACGATGATCTCATCCGGTGTTTCGTATATATCGGTAGGCGGGCGCCACGCGATCGTGGAACACATCGGCCATGAACCGAATGATTCCCACAAGCTCTGAAACGGGGTATCCGGGAGTACGCGTCGAGTATATTTACAGGCGATGTACTTGTATTGCACTCAGCCCCTCCTCTCAACAATACCATGATCACAAAACAACAGTGAATTATGAGAGATAGATTGTCCTTCGCTGGTTTGCACCTTGCTCAATAGTCAGGCTGTCATTTTAACTGCTTTCCTGAAAAAAAGGAATATAAATTACCAGTTCTTTTATGTATTAATAACAGAATAAAATATCATGAGAGAGCAGTTGTTCATGATAAGAAAACCCCGTCTTTGATAATAAAGACGGGGTTTGTATATCTCAGGGGACACTTCCTTGCATTTCAATCAAGGATAACAGGACCGATGTACGTCATCCGTGCATTATTCCATCCATCGCAGTTCATAAACGGTTTCCCACAGGTCTTCCGACGTCTTCATGGCGCTGTTCTTCTTCATGAGCAGGTTCCGGCCGCCGGCCATCTCAACGGCCTTTTTCGAATACCCCAGACATGCAGGCGGGAGCCAGTCGTTGAATATCTCGGGCAGGAGGAATTTCAGGACCGCATGTCCGCTTTCCGCCACCTGCACCTCAACTGTTCCTGAATTGAAAAACATGCTCCATAATTTTGGATAGTTCTTGATCACAAAGGAAGGGTTCGCAAACTTAAAAAAGATCTTGTACGTCTTGCTCAGGCTCTGATCGGCTATGTACTCATAGATTGCGGCTATCTCCGGGTCCTTCGCGGTCTTCAATTCCTTGTTCAGCGAAGTTATCATTTCCTTGAATGCTGCAAAGGGATACTCGCTGCCGGCAAGGAGAACGCTCGTCCAGACGGTCTTTGAATCATCGGACAGGGAGTGCATGATCCGGCCCCATGTCTCTGGGCTGTATTTGTTCTCGATATACTTTCTCGCAAAGAGAAAATTTACGCCTTTTGCCATGACTATTTTCATCGACGCACCTCCTTCATAAAGAAGTATATACTGAAATGAGCGGAATCGCAAGTATTTCATGGGGTCGCGCAAGACTATAACCGAGAGCCCGTAACCCCTATGGGGGCCTCTCAATCTTCCTGCCTACCTGTTCGAACAGCTCTTTGGCACTTTACCGTAATAGCACTTCAAGGGATTATCAACCGCGCCGATCAGGCAATAACCGCAATTAATGCATTTTGAACTTTCCTGTCCCTTTTGGAACTTTTCCACGAGAGAGGGTTCAATGATGAATGGCCGGCTCAGGGAAACGCCATCAAGGTCCTTTTCCGATATGATCGCCCTGATATCCTTCAGGTGCCGGATGCCGCCGACCACAAAGACCGGAATGCTCACCTGCTTCTTGATCAGCTCTGCTGTCCGCAGATTATAATTGAGGATAGGTTTATGCGTCTTGAGCAGAAAGGGAGCGAGTAATCTGAAAAGAAGCTTCTGATACGCCGGCTTGTCACGGTAGGCCGGCATCAATCCGAGAATGGCATCGATGGGTATCCTGGCCACGCGAATGGTATTCATGAAATCGCCATACCCGCAGGACACTTCAAGCGCATCGCATGAGCTGTTCTGCAGCAGCCGGGCCATTGCTATCGTGTCGGTTTCTGTTATATCTCTCCCGGTTTGGTCGTGACCGCTGATCTTGACCAACAGCGGGAAGGTACCTGTTTCCTGCCGGGCCCTGTTCAGGATCTCGGTGACGATCCTCAAGCGATTTTCTATCGGGCCGCCCCATTTGTCCCTCCGTTTGTTAAGCTTTTCCGATATGAACTCGGAAAGGAGGTATCCATGGGCTGCATGGAACTGAATTCCCGCGAAGCCGGCTGCCTTCGCGCGGACCGTGGCGCAGACAAAGGCATCGATGATGGACTCGATGTCCGCGTCACTTGCTTCCTTGCAGACATCGCCGTGCTCGTTCTTCTTGCGAAAACTGGGGCCAATGACTGCTTGTCCCGATACCTTTGCATTTGCCCCGTAGCCTCCATGGGCGATCTGCAGAATGACAGGCGTGTCGTACTGTCTCAATTGCTCATTGATGGACCGATAGATGTCGATATAAAGATCGCTATCGAACATCCGCATGTTTCTAAAGGTCTTTCCATTTTGCATCACACTCACGTAACCGGTGATGATCGCACCCACTCCGCCTGCGGCAAGCTTCCGGTAATTCTTCAGGAGATGTTCCGTAGGGCTTCCATCAGGATTTGCCATGCCTTCGTGGGTTGCGGAGCGGATGATGCGGTTTTTTAAGGTGAGCGTGCCGATAGACCAGGGCTCAAATACTTGTTTCATGATCATCCTCCTGTACGGTACGATTCTGAATCAACAAGGCGATGGCAAATAGAATAAGAGTCTTGCAGGATCGCCCAATACGCTGCTCCCAAACCGTTTACTGCCGGGTTAATTATCTTCAGCACGTTTGTTCACCTGCTTACTCAACACATGGTCCGGGTATTTTTGAACAAGTTCTTTCAGATAAGACTTTCCGCTCCTTGTATCTCCTGCCTTGAGAGAGGCGATCCCGACTTGATAAAGAAAATAGGGCTCGCTGGGCAGCGCAGCAAGAGCCTGCTTATAATATTCTACGGATTTATTATAATTTCCTTTTTTGAAATAGGCCCAGCCAAGGAGGTCCAGAATATTTGGATCGTCCGGGGATTTTTCAAGGGATTTCTGAGCGAACGGGATGATTCGATCGACCTTTGCAGGAAAATATTCGAGATACAGATGGGATAAGTTCCTCAAGGCCAGGCTGTTTTCCTGGAAAGCCTGCAGGCTTTTTTCGAAGTTCGCTGCAGCCTGATCAGTTTTACCGTCTCGTACATACAGGGAGGCCAGTTCTTTATAGGCATTCAGCAGCTTCCCATCAATGGTGATCGCCTGTCGCAAGGCATTCTCCGCCTCGCCCACCCGACCTAAACGCGCCAGTACCGCGCCGAAGTTAAACCAGTTTACAGAGGATGACGGATCAACACGTGTCAGAAACCGGTAAATCTCAAGCGGTTCCTGAAGCTCCCCTTTCCGCGTCAGGATATGGGCCTTCAAAAACAATAATGAAGGTTCATTCGGCGTGAACTTCAGCCCATTGCTGATTTCGCCGGATGCCAGGTCAAGATCCCCGCGATTAATATAGATCTTGGCGAGTTCCTGTGAAATAAAGGGGTTGTTCGGATTCAGGCTCAAGGCCTTTACAAAGTACTTCTCGGCCCCCAAAAGGTCATTCTTCTGCAGATAGATGCGGCCGAGGTCCGCATACGGAAGATAATAGTCCGGCGTGACCTCGATGGCTTTTTCAAAATTCTTTATTGCCTCAGCCAGATTTCCCCTTTCAATATGGGCGGCCCCCAGATTGGTATAGGGGAGGCCGTGCTGCAGTCTCGTGACGGTGTCAGTCCACAGCGTGAGGTCATTTTCCCAGATTTTGCTTCTCACCTGGCTTGCAACAGCGAGTCCCAGGATCAGTATTCCCGAAATTGCGTAAATCCAGTGAACGTTGTTCGGGAAGCGTTTTTGGATCCGGTCTTTCACGGACCCAAACAGGGCAAAGGCGAAAAGTACGGACGGGCCGATCAGCGGAAGATAGAGATACCGGTCTGCCATGACCACGCTGAGCGGAATAATATTCAAATTCGGCAGGATTGCCGCCCAGAACCAGGCGGCCCAGAAGGCGGCCTGTCTGTCTTTCCTGAAAAGATACGCCGTTCCGGAAACAACCGCCACGATCAACAGCAGCGAAAGCAAGACCGGAGGTTCAAATAAACGGGTATGAACCAGTGAGTAATATGCGCTCAGGTTCACCGGCAGAATGATACTCAGCAGGTAATTCTTTACGACTACGATGGTTGTGAATAAAGTAATGAAGGGATCGTTCCTGAAATAGAACATTCCCCGGTTGGAGGTCTGAATAAATATGCTTACGAGGCTCATACCTCCTGCGATGACAAAATACGGCGCCTTGTTGATGATGCGCCTCGTATTGAGCTTTTTCCCATAACAGAGTTCATACATGAGCAGAAGGATCGGCAAAGAAACCGTGCTGACTTTGGCAAGCAGCGACAAGCCATAGAGAAAGACAGAGGCCCAATAATAAGAGGGTTTCGGGTTGTCCGCATCGCGAACAGAGAGATAAAACGCGGGGAGAAAGAAGGCCATGGCAAGAAGGCTTTTTTGCTCTGTTACCCATGCCACATTCTCCACCTGTACGGGATGGAGAGCGAAGATCAGTGACGCAAGCAGCGCAACTTCATTCCTTCCCGTTATTTTTCGGATCAGGATAAAAAGAAAAACGCTGTTGAAGATGTGCAGAAGGATGTTGACAAGATGATAACCCTTGGGATTCAGCCCCCACAAGGCGTATTCAACCATATAGGCGAGTATATGGACCGGGGCATAGTTCCCTTCAAAGTTGCGGCTGAAGATCGCTGTAATGTTATTCCAGGAAATGGACCTGATATACGGGTTCTGAATGACATAGCTGATATCATCCCAGCAGAAATCAAACCAGATCGTACTGGTATAGACGAGTGCTACGCTGGCAACGATCAAGATTAATGAAAGCAGTTTTGTTTTAAGGAGGTTCTGGTTCAGTCTCATGGTAATACCTCAATGATGATCGCAGAATGAACGTATGATCGCGTTACACTTCGGAAAGCCATCCATTCCCCTGCCCTCTCAACGCCGGGGCAGAGGTCACGGAGAAACTGTTTCACCAGTGACCTTGTCAGAATTTACGGTTATCGGAACAGATTGTATTTCACGATGCAGTAAATGGCGCGGAAACCGTCCTTCCATCCGATCTTTTTACCCTCCGCGTAGGTCCTGCCGTAATAGGAAATTCCGACTTCGTAGATACGGCATCCCATTTTGGCGACTTTGGCTGTAATCTCCGGTTCAAAACCAAAGCGGCTTTCTTCGATCGTGATGGATTGGATGATCTCCCGGCGGAAGGCCTTGTAACAGGTTTCCATATCCGTGAGGTTGATGTTCGTGAACATGTTCGAAAGCGTCGTGAGCACTCGGTTTCCCAATGAATGCCAATAATATACAACGCGATGGGGTTTCCCTCCCATGAACCGCGAGCCGAAGACTACATCAGCGTTTCCGTGGATAAAAGGTCCCAAGAGCAGCGGGTACTCCTGGGGGTCGTATTCGAGATCGGCGTCCTGGATAATGACGACATCGCCCGTGGCCGCGGCTATTCCCGTGCGCAAGGCCGCCCCTTTCCCCTGGTTGCGATCGTGATAGATGATCTTGTCCACCCGTTGCGCGATCTTGCCTGCAAGGATATCGAGGGTCCCGTCCGTTGAACAATCGTCCACGACGATTATTTCTTTATCGTGGATGGGAGATGAAATAACCGCGGTGATTATGCTCTCTATCGTGTCCCGCTCGTTATAACAAGGGATGATGATGCTGAGTGTAAGTGAGTCTTTCTTAGCTAAAACCATGTTTAACTCCTCATGGAATGACCATTAGCGAATACACGTATATCAAAAAGGTCCTCCAGGCTTATCCCGGCCTTTCATGGTCTTTGAAGCAGTCCGTTTCTCTCAAACAGCGTTATCATTGAACGGCATCATTGATTCGCTGGACTCAACTCAGAAAGATAGGTTTGAAAACGCATCGCATCGTTACCTTTCCCGAGCATGTTCAAAAGGTCGCTATAAACCCGAAGGGCGTAGACCTGACCCATCGGCCATTGCCAGGATCGAACGGGTTCGAGAAGCCCCCGCTCTATGGCCTCGCGTTCACTTTGGAATGCCGTCCATGCGCGGGAGATGAGTTCTTCGTTGCCGGCCCGGCGCACGAACAGGACCGAAGTCTCATCGAAATAGACGAGCGCCCATCTGCTGTCACGCACGAGATACTGAATGAGGTTTCGAGTATTGTCCCACCAGTGGAATTGGAGCACGGTCTGGACGCCTTGACGATCCATTTCACCCTGCCAGGCATTCGGATCAGCGATCTCACGCATGTATTGACCGAAGAAATCGGCGTCGTATACTTCAAGTCTGCCGTCCATGTAGACCCCGCCCGGTATGGGCTCAGCCCAGGTCAAATAACCGCCGTTTCCAAGGTCGTTGTAAAGCCGACCGGGAAGTCCCTGCGCCTTCATGAATGCTGCGGCCCGGATCGGAAAACGCATGTCAAGTTGCCCCAGTCCGAACTCGCGAAGGTCATCAGTCCATTTATAGAAACCGTTTGACGCAATGAACCAGTACCCGCCTAACACCAGGAATATCAGGACAGCGGCAAAGACACCCTTTACCTGCGTCAGCGTAGATCTCAGCGCGTGAGGAAAGCGTGCTGCTAAAAGCGCGAGACAGGCGGCAATAGCGGGCGTGCCGCCAATCGCGAAGAGCGCCATATTTCGACGGGCGAGAAGCGAGAGATAGGCGATGCCGGCGAGTACGACGATATCGGCAAGATCGAGGTGTATTGCCGCGGAAGTAACCTCCTGCGGCTGATCCTGCAATGGAGATGGCGGAGCGCCCTTGCGGCGTTGTTCTTCACGGAGCAGGCGTCGTCGATCCGCTCGGCTCAATTCTTTGCCCATGCCGGCGGAACTTGAACTCCTCTGCAATGCCGCGATAACCATTGCCACGAGTAAAACTGCAACTGCAAAGAAAAAGAACCACCGGTATGCCAGGACCGTATTATTGACGAAGTAGTTTTCGAATGGACGGCGGAACTCACCAATAGCCCGGAACACAGGGTTATCGCCGCTGATCCTTGACATGAGCTTGAACGGGAAAAACGCTCCCTTGATGAAAAACGGGTTGATCAGTGTAACCGCAAGCCCGATGGCCCCGGTCGTGAGCAGTTGCTTTCGAACCGCAGGTTCAATTGGTCGGCGCCAACCCGAAGGGAGGATCGACAGGTCGGTGATGAGACTACCGACCATCTGACTTATGATGATTACCATACCCAGAACAAAAAGGGAGTGAGCGTTGGCCCAAAGGCACATCACAACCGGGATGGCCCACAGTCGCTTGCTGTTCGAAACCCGGCCCGTGGCGTAAAGCCAGAGCATCACCGAAAGGAGAAGATACGAAACCATCTCCGGACGGATCTCGAAACGTTCCTGAGAGATCATCACTGCCCAGGCGCAGAGCACGGCAGCCGCCAGGGGGCCAACATGGCGACGGACATTTACCAGCAGTATTGCAATAGTAGCGGTATAGGCCATCACCGAGCTTATGACAAGCAGGTTCGGCCCGCCGAGCTTGTATATCCCGTACATGATCACATCATAGAGCCATTGGACGTTGATCCATGGATGATCGGGAACTGTCCAGGAGAGCGTGTCCAGGTGAGGGACGGTACCATGAGTGGCGATCCAGCGACCGGCGGCCAGGTGCCACCAGGTGTCAGTGTTGCCCAGCCGACGAAGCGCAAAAGCCGCAGCCAGGCCGACAACCAACAGCGGCAGAAGCCGTGTGAGCCAGTAGACAAGACTCCTGCGCGTATCCACGCTTGCAGTCTTAGTGTTCATGGGAGTAGCGATATCCTTTTCTCCAACAAGTCTCGGAACTGCCGGCATCGAGAAAAAGCAGCAATTTATTTCAATAAAAAAACAAGACTAGAATAGAATAAAGCGGCATTAAAATCAAGATTATTAATTGAGCATTGTAGAGGGGATTCTTTATGAGGTGCGATGCGATTGACTACAGGGGCAAAGAACAGAATTGAAGTATGGTCGTAAAAATAAAATTCATAGCTGCGCTTATTGGCAAGGAAAAAGGACTTAAGGTCACCCCTAAGTCCTTCTCCTGATCAGACAGTTACCGTTGCCCCCTCGCTATCTCGTTCAGCCGCGCCACCCGTTCAGCGATAGGCGGGTGAGTGCTGAACAGTTTCATCAGGCCGCCGCCCGTGAGCGGGTTCACGATGAACATGTGGGCCGTGGCGGGTTTTGCGTCCGTCATGGGGACAAGCTGCGAGCCTTTTTCCAGCTTCAGGAGCGCATTCGCCAGCCCCGAAGGGCTCCCGGCGATCTGAGCGCCGCCTTTGTCCGCTTCGAACTCCCGGGTGCGCGAGATAGCCATCTGCACAAGCATCGCCGCAATGGGCGCCACGATCATCATGACGAGAGCCACGATCGGGCTTCCTCCCTCATCATCATCTCGCCTGCCGCCGAAGATCATGGACCACTGCGCCATCTGGGCCAGCATGCTGATGGCGCCGGCGATGGTCGCCACGATCGTTCCCGTAAGCATATCGCGGTGCCTGATATGCGCCAGTTCGTGGGAAATCACGCCCGAGAGTTCATCGCGGGAGAGTATTCTCATGATTCCCTGGGTAACAGCGACCACCGCGTGCTCCGGGTTCCTGCCTGTTGCAAAGGCATTCGGAGTTTCGTCAGGAATGATGTAGACCTTGGGCATCGGCATTCCGGCCTTCTGGACCAAGGTACGAACGATCGCATGCAGCTCAGGCGCTTCTGCCTCGGTCACCGGCTGTGCTTTGTACATCCTGAGGACTATCTTATCACTGAACCAGTACATCCCAACGTTCATTATCGCCGCCATGGTAAAAGCCATTACCATGCCGCCCCTGCCGCCTATCGCAGCTCCTACGAAGACAAGGAGCAAGGTCATAAATACCATTAAACCGAGCGTTTTTACCGTGTTCATCTGATGTCACTACCTCCCTGTAAAGCATTTTCTTTGTATGACAAATTACCACAATCGATCTCTCTCGTCAAGAACTGGTGTGCCCGGGTCCCGTAATGATAAAAAATGACCACAGAGCACACAGAGAACGTCTTGATTGTATGGAGGAACTGCCTCTGCTCCCGCGTATCGGCGCATAAAAAAAGACCGGCTGAAGAGCCGATCTTGTTTTATTTCTGGTGCCGCTGACCGGAATCGAACCGGTACGACAGTTGCCCGTCGAGAGATTTTAAGTCTCTTGCGTCTGCCAATTTCGCCACAGCGGCATGGATCTGGTATAAAATAATAGTTGAGAAACGCGGTTTATTCAAAGGGGGAAAATACGGATCCTGCTAAAGCAGGCCGATCTTCTTCTTCTGTTTTTTATTGTCGTACATCCGCTCGTCCGCCAGCCTCAGAAGCTCGTCGATAGAGCATGGTCGACGATAATCATAGAGTGCCATGCCAATGCTGAGCGAAAGAAACAAGATCTCTCCCGAGCGCCCATTAAACGCATCAATGTTATTCTGCAACCGTTTGAAAATAATGTTGAAGTTTTCTTCATGCGTGTCAAGAAGGAGCAGCGCAAACTCATCGCCGCTGATGCGGGCGATAAGATCTGAGTCGCGGAAGGACTGCCTGAATATTTCCGCCATCGCTACCAACGCCTCGTCGCCCTTATGATGGCCCCATTTGTCGTTTATTGACTTGAAGTTATCCATGTCGGCAAACACGAGCGTTAGTTTTCCTTTAACCCGTTTCGCTACTTTCAGCTGCTGCTGAGCGATGGCAAAGAATCCGCGCCTGTTCAGAAGGCCCGTTAACTCGTCGGTGATCGACATCTCCCGCAGCTTCGCCTGAAGCATAACGTGTTTGATACGGAGCATTATCTCATGTACGGAAAAGGGTTTTTTGATGAAATCCGAAGCCCCGGCATCGATCGCCTGGTCATAAGAATAATCATCAATGAATCCCGTCATCACGATGACGTTCGTGTTCGGCCACGACAGTTTTACCTGCTTCGTGAGCTGCAACCCTTTCATACCCTGCATGACGATATCGGTGAGAAGGATGTCGCAGGGTTTTTCTGCGAGATGGTCAAGTGCTGCCTTGGCGCTGGAAAAAACTTCGCAGTCATGCCCCTGCATAGCGAGATAACGTTTCAGGACATCCAGCAGTGACTCATCATCATCGACAATGATGATACGGGGCTTCTCTTCCATAGGTTTCTCCAGGGTATAATAACCAATAATGCCGTTTGACGCCGATCCGTGCAATAATAGCAAAAAACCACGCTCAGTTCCAGTAGAATCTGGGGGCGTTCCTTCCGGCCTCAAGGGTCATGAGACGTCCTTTTTCTTCGCGAGGATGTCCGCGATCTCTTCCGCGGTATAAAGCCTGCCCTTGCCGGCACCGGGACACCAGGAAGCCACTTCCTTCTCCCACACCACGCTGTTCATGTTTTCGGGCCAGAAAGGCCAGGTGCGGCACTGCCAGGGACGGGCTTCATAGACCCGGCAACGGTTATCCTGAAGAAACGGGCAGTCCTTGCCGGTATAGTTCAACTCATAGAGCCCGTCCACCTTGCGGGCGAACGCGGCGGTGAACTCGGTTGTGGGCATGTTGAAATGAGCTGCCAGGCGCTTCCGGTCACTGAACGACAGATAGACGTAACCGTACTTGCCGCGCGTTACACAGCACTTGCCTTCTCCCTGGCATTCGAAACGAATGCCTTCCCTGTAAAAATATTTTCCCTTGATCATAGCTGATCCGGTTCAATGGTGGAGATCAGTGAATATGAATTAAGCTGATCCCGATGGTGCTCAGCCTTTTCCAGCGGCTCTACCGTGCAAAGCGCTATGCCGTTCTGATGCGCCTCCAGCATGATCCGTTCGCACACCCCCTGCTCGAATTTAAAAACCCGAGCCAGAGCCTTTATCACGTGCTCCATGGTGTTGTGGTCGTCATTATGAAGCAGCACCTTGTACAACGGGATGTGAAGCGTGTACTGTTCAGCACGTGTTCCTGGTTGTGATAAAGGCAATATTTTTGACATGTCCATCAAACAGGTAACGGGGACTGAAGGATCAACCGTTTGTTAAGGGGTTCGGTTCTTTGATGCGGGGATTATAACATAAAACTATTGCGATAGTAAGTGCGAAAGGAAGCCGGTGTCAAGCCAGATCGATCAGCATGGTTTTCAACGTATGGGCAGAGAGACGCCAGGTTAGCGCGCAATTCCCGCACGGAAAGCCTTCTCGTGATTACTGAATACCTTCCGGAAATGGAACCCGTAGATCGCAAGGGTTATGGCGAGGGGAAAGAGCCTGGGTCTTCTGAAAAGGGACCAGAAGAACAGCTTCCAGTATTGGTACCGTTCCCTGCCGATAATGCCGAGACGCACCGCGGACTTGAACCCTGCCATGACATAATTAAACCTGAGATTTCCACTGCGAATCCGCGCAGGATGGTGTCCCTGCAAGAATGTTTTTACCCGCGCGTAATAGTGTTTCGGTGAATAGATCGTTTTCAGGATCGAGTTATATCCCGAGAGGAGCGCGTCGGTGCTCATCTTCGGGATGAAATTGATCGAGAAGTCCGTATTGTCGCCGGTCAGAGACTTCACGAGTCTCCCCTCCTGCTTCATGCGCTGATAGAGTTTTGTGCCATGGGGCGCGTTTAAAAGACCCACCATCGCGGTCACGATCCCGCTTTCCTGAATGAACTCGATCAAACGATCGAAGATCATTGCCGGGTCCTTGTCAAACCCCACGATAAATCCCGCCTGGACCTCCATTCCGGCCTGCTGGATCTTCCTGACACAGGCGACGAGGTCACGATTCCGGTTCTGGAGCTTGCTGCACTCGGCGAGGCTCTCGTCATTCGGCGATTCAATGCCGATAAAGACCTGATCAAACCCGGCCCTGACCATAAGCTTCATCAGTTCTTCGTCGTCCGCAAGATTGATCGATGCCTCCGTATAGAGCGTAAAGGGATATTTTCTTTTTTCCATCCAGGCGATGATGGCGGGAAGAACGTCCTTCTTGAGCTTTCCCTTATTCCCGATGAAATTGTCGTCCACAATGAAGACGCTTCCCCTCCATCCCCGGGTATAGATGGAATTCAGCTCCGCGAGGACCTGAGACGTGTCCTTGGTCCGCGGCACACGGCCGTAGAGCACGGTAATATTGCAAAAATCGCAGTCAAAGGGACAGCCCCGCGAATACTGGATGTTCATGGACGCGTATCTTTTATTGTCCAGGAGGTCGAACCGCGGTACCGGAGTGGCAGCAAGGTCTGCCCAGAGGGGGGACGTATATATATGGCGTGCCCGCCCTTCCTTCAGGTCCGCGAGAAAGAGCGGCAGCGTGATCTCTGCTTCGTTCAGAACAAGATGGTCAACGTCGCTGAACTCTTCGGGCACAGATGTGAACAGAGGCCCGCCGGCGATCATTTTAACGTCGAGGGACTTGCACCTGCGAATGACCGACTCAGTCGACTCCCGCTGGATGGACATGGCGCTGAGAAAAACATAATCAGCCCAGAGAAGGTCAGCGTCCGAAAGGTTCTTCACGTTTTTATCAACGAGGCGGACCTCCCAGTCAGCAGGCAGCATTGCTGCAACGGTCAGCAGCCCCAAAGGAGGAAGGCTCGCATTTTTAGAAATGAACTTCAAGGCGTACTTGAAACTCCAGAACGTTATCGGGTATTTGGGATAAACGAGCAGTATTTTCATATGTTCTCCTTGGATTCACATGAAACAGCGCATGCATAATTCAAAAGGATTAGATAAATTACTAATATATCACCATCATTATACTACATTCTCTGATGTCATGAATAGACTCTGCGATAATCTCTCGGAACGACAAATAAATTCGCTTCACATTCCTGAGATTTCCTGTATAATAAAACCATGGAACATAACAGAAATTCAGAGCGACAGCCGGTCACGGTAAAGCGGGACCTTGCCATGAACGTTATCAAGTTCAAACAGCTTGACCGGACAGATCATCATGGTCATATCGTGGATATAAGCAGGAATGGCGTAGGCATCGAATCGAATACGCCCATGGAACCCGGCTTAGTCTGGTTCAGGGAACGGATCTGGGGTCAACACGGCGGTGTGCTGCTTTGGAGCAAACAGGTGGGGACTCAGTATCGTTCAGGCATTCGATTTGCTTCCCTGCCCGATGATGCGACAATTGGTTTTCATGATCAGTCTGCGCAATCGGTTTTTCGCGAACCGCTCAAGGACCTGGAACCGCTCGTCGCGATGCAGCTTGGATCCATAAAACGGGATCCCGTTTCCGGCAGCGAATCAAAGTGGGCCGCGTCGTAAAGACGTCAATAAATTCTGCCAGCGGCTGTTTCACCTTCCCCACCTCACCTATTCACCTCGCTCAAAAAATATGCCGGCTCTTTCCCGTACTTCGTCCACACTCGCGCTGGTCTGGACCCGTGATGCCAGGAGGTGGCCGAACTTATAGTTTCGGGCGAAATAATGGGTGAACTCTTTGAGCCTGCCCAGCCGGTATTCAGGCCGATAAAGCTCGATAAGGTGGTCGATAAAGCTGTTATAGACCATCGGCAGCGATACGGCCGACTGAGCAAGTGTGCAGCCGTACACTTCCCGGGCGATCTCGGCAAAAAGCCAGGGTTGTATCACCGCACCGCGGCCGAGCATCAGACCGTCGGCGCCGGAAATACGAAGACAATTTTCCGCATCCTGGACCGTAAAGATCCCGCCATTGGCAATGACCGGGATCGAGAGCCGTCCTTTTACCCTGGCGACCCACTCCCATCGCGGAGTTCTGGCAAAGGACTCTTTCTTGAGCCGGGCATGAACCGAGAGCATATCAATGCCTTCGTCTTCGAGCATGGCGCAGAAGTCCAATAATTTCTGTTCGTCCAGCTCGATGCCGAGCCGGATCTTTGCCGTGAGGGGAAGCGTGGTGCGTTTCCGCGCCTCGGCTACCATGCAACGGACATCCCGGGGCAGTTCCATCAACTGGATACCCGCGCCGAATTTGCCGACCGCAGATGCCGGACAACCCATGTTCAGATCTATGGCATCCGCCTTCAGTTTATGAAGGACCTCAATGGCTGGAGCAACCTCCTGCTCCGTGGAGATCAGGAGTTGATAGGAAAGAGGTTTTTCCAGAGCAGTCCTGATAATGTACGGAGAGAACCGCGAACTTTCCGTGGGCAGCCTTCTTGCCGCAAGCATTTCCGTTGATAACAGGCCGACCCCGCCAAAGCCGCAACAGATCTGCCGGAAAGCGCTGTGCGTGATACCTGCCATGGGTGCCAGGAGCAAAGGCGGATCTATCTGAAGATCTCGAACTTGTATTTTTCGGACACGTGTTTTCATACGTAGTGATGTCACGTTGAGACAGGCTGTCGAAGAACACCTTATCCCGTCATCCTGAACCCTTCACTTTGTCATTCTGAAGGAGCGAAGCAACTGAAGAATCTCTCGTTCAGGGTAAACTCCGTGAAGGATCTCTCATCTGTCCGGGAAAACGAGATTCTTCGCTGCGCTCAGTATACCTTGATGACTGCCAAGATGATATTAAGTAATGCTTAATGACTCCAAAAGAGGCAACGCTGCTCAATAGGTGAGCATAAGCCGCATCTATGAAAATCCATAAGCACGATTTTTCCTGTAGTTATCCAATGGCATGCTTATTGTATATTTTCATAGTACATAAAGGAGGTGTGCCATGAAGATGATAATAACACAGAGGACAGCACAGGATGATTACCATGCCCAGTTGATCGCACAGGGTATGGAAAACGCCGGGGCCGATATTTTTACGATCACCAATGACGCGGGCGGGTATATCAGGGTCTATTGCAAGCATTCCAAGGCGATCAGCACGGACACTATCGACCGGGAGATCAGCGCCGAAGTCGCAGCGAATGCAATGTACTACGAGGCAGCCTAACAGGAACTGAATACGCACGGACTTATTGCCTGCCGGCAGCGGCGAGCGCAGGGTGCTCCTGATGCACTTCTGCCGCAGGCATCATGAGTCCGTCGAATCAGCTGTCATCGGTACTCGGTACCCCATCCCCCGAGTACCGCAATCATTTCCCCGTGATAAAAAATCTTACGATCCTGCCTAAAAGAGTTATCCCGAGGAGAATGCCGGTAACGATTGCGAGGAAGAGGGCGAGAGCAAGGGTCAACTTGAAGACCAGAAAAAAGAGAGGGAACAAAACCACGCATAGTAGTATCGTCAGGCAACCGGTGGCAAAATCTTTCTTCTCCAGCATGAGGATGGTCCTCCCGTTGTTCCCTTTTCAGATAACCGCACAGGCGTGCTAGTGCTCAAACAATGCAATTAACGAAACGCAAAGCGCGATACATGACACAATGATCGCTCCAATGCAAAGCGCCGCGGTGCGCCTGAACCTCGATTCGGCGAGTGCCGCCCCTTGCTCAAGAGCAACTATTGTCTTTTGTAACTGCTCGGCCAGTTCCTTAATGTGCACCGCGTTTTGTGAGGCAGCAGATTGCAGCTCGGTAATCTGCTGCTGCAGGAGCTGTGCTTGCGCAGCCGCCGCCTCATCGCTTTTTCGCGTGGTAAAGACCGGTATCGCCGCTGTAACGATCGAGCCGAGGTAAGGCAGGATTACTTTTACTGCGGGAAGTAGCCATGCTGCCATAGATCCTCCTTGATAATGAGTTACGGGACCGACTTCCTTCGTCGCGCTACTCCCTCATCCGAACTCTTAGCTCAACCCCCATCTGGTTCTTCAAAAGCGTTGTCAGCGAGGACATGTCTGAGGGCAACGGTTATGAAAAAGAGCGTTGTGTTATGTATGAAGAGGCGATGTTTATGGTTGCTCATTGATCGGCATGGCGCCATGAAAGTAATAAAAAAGCTGTTGAAAGGCACGATGCCTTTCAACAGCCCATCATGATTTATCCCTCAGCGGCCTGATCCTAAGCCTGTCCTGCCGAGCCGAGCACTTCCTTGTTCTTATGGATGATCATCTTGATAAGCTCGTCGCGTGCCGGGCCGAGGTATTTTCTCGGATCGAACTCCGAGGGCTTTTCAGCCAGGGTCTTCCGGATCATGGCCGTCATCGCGAGGCGGCCGTCACTGTCGATGTTGACCTTGCATACGGCGCTCCGCGCCGCCTTCCTGAGTTGTTCTTCGGGGATGCCGACAGCATCCTTCAGGGCGCCGCCGTTCTTATTGATGATCTCGACATAATCAGGGATGACCGACGACGCACCGTGCAGCACGATGGGGAAGCCTGGGATCCGCTTCTCGATCTCCTCGAGAATGTCGAACCTGAGCGGCGGCGGGACCAGCACCCCGCGCGAATCGCGTGTGCACTGCTCGGGTTTGAACTTCATGGCGCCGTGGGATGTGCCGATCGAGATGGCCAGGGAATCGACATTCGTCTTCTTCACAAAGTCCTCAACCTGCTCGGGCTTCGTGTAGGTGGACTTCTCCGCGGATACCGCGTCCTCAATGCCCGCAAGTTGACCCAGTTCCCCTTCTACTACGACATTGTTGGCGTGGCAATATTCAACCACCTGTCTGGTCAATTTCACGTTGTCATCGTATGAATGATGGGACCCGTCGATCATGATAGATGAAAAACCCGTATCAACGCAGGATTTGCAAAGCTCGAAGGTGTCGCCGTGGTCAAGGTGGAGGGCGAATTTCACCGGTGAATTGGCGTCCTTGATCATCCCGACCGCGCCCATGGCCAGGAAACGCAGGAGGGTCTGGTTCGCGTACTTCCGCGCGCCGCTCGAGACCTGCAGGATGAACGGCGATTTCGATTCAACACAACCCATGACGATGGCCTGGAGCTGCTCCATGTTGTTGAAATTATACGCCGGGATCGCGTACTTGCCTTTCATTGCCTTTGCGAACATCTCCGTGGTCGTGACCAGACCGATATCCTTGTATGATACCTTCTCCATGATATTCTTTTCCTCCTGTTGTCAGAATTGAGATGCGATCTCGACTTATCTTATCACAAGTTCCGTGCAAACTTCAAGTGCCCATCGAAAATCTGTCACGTCTTAACCACAGAGGTTAACAAGGAATGCTCGCGTTCTTAAAAAAACAGTAAGCATTTGGCGCTGTAAGTATTTCTCTGCGGTTGATTGCCTTAGAGGGCTGTTGAAAAAGTCTTTTTGTGGTTCGACAGGCTCACCACGAACGGATAAATACGAATAAATTCAATACACGCTCCGTTCGCCCTGAGTCCTGAGCTTGCCGAAGGGTCGAAGGGTAAACTAAGTATTTTTCAACAACCTGTTAGAGGGCATTGATACCTCTGTTGATCTCTTCAATGATAAATTGCCGGATCAGCGACTGGTCCTGCGATGCGATGCTGGTGTATTGAAGGCCCATGCCGGGTTCTTTATAAGGCCCCTCTTCGAATTTGTGGCTGTAAAGGACCACGGCCTCGAGCTTGATGATGCGGTCCTTTATCCTGATCTGCACGTTGATTGTTGATGAAGGTTGATAGGGCTTGAGCGTACGGATGAACATGCCCTTTTCGGACAGGACCGAGACGAACTCGCCTTCACCGGTGTCAAGCTGGACGTCGTTCACGGACACCGGCAGGTGCGTGGGGATGCGGATGCTCTTGCGAGGCGTGGACTCGATGGCTGCCTGGACCGCGCGATAAAGGTCTTCGGCATGGACCGGATTGCGGATGCAGGCGAAAGCCCCTGCCTGAAGGCAGCGTCGTTCTTTATCCGGCGTGTGATTTGAAGTCTTGACGATGACCGGAAGATTTACCGTAAGCTGATCCTGTTTAAGCCTCTTGATCAGTTCGAGTCCGTTCATGTCCGCGAGGGCCATTTCGGCGATAATAAGGGCGGGAACAGAGACTACCGACAGTTCAATGGCTTCCTCCCCTGTCTTGGCAGTACAGATATGGTAGTCAAACCGCTGAAGGAGCATGGAGACATAGATCAGATCATTGGCGTCGCTGTCCACCACGAGAAGAAAGCGGCTGTTGCGGCCTGCGATATTGGATAAGCTGGATTTTGTCAAGTACCCTGCCTGACCGACGGTTCCAATGTCCGCCATGAAGAGATTATTACAATATATTTAAAAGAATTATGGTCTTTTTGTTGTCTTTTGTCAACCCCAGGCAGAAATGTCGTATTAACCACAGAGGGCGCTGAGGAGTGCTCTCGGTTAGAAAAAACAATATTAATGATTTCTCTGAGATCACTCTGGTTAATCTTTGACATTACGCCCTCTGCCCTGCACGTGGCAAATGAAGATAACGCGGTATTAAGCGATTTCCCACTAATGCCGATAGTATCAGGCAATACTACCCCTCTCGTATCAGGTTCCCGCATTCCCAACGGTCGTTTCCTCCACTGGATGGTATTTCATTAACAAAAACTTGACAATGAACGTTTAATATCCGATAATAAGTCACAATTAAATTGTGATCATCACATCTGCCGCGTCATCATGAGCGGCATATGTGTTTTTGGTCATCAAGGGAACGCTAAGGAGCAGGATTTGCCGGCTGAATATCTCGAATTTGAAAAACCGATCGCTGAACTGGAGAAAAAGATCGAGGAACTGACGCTCTTCACGTCAAACGGGAACATCGACCTCGAAGAGGAGATCCTTAAGCTCCAGAAGAAATCCGATCAACTGCTGGCCGAGATCTATTCGCGCCTGTCGCCATGGCAGAAGGTCCAGATTTCGCGCCATGCGAACCGCCCGTATACCCTTGACTACATTGAGGCCATGCTCGCCGATTTCACGGAGATGCACGGTGACCGCGCCTTTGCCGACGATCCGGCCATCGTCTGCGGCATGGCAAAACTGGACGGGATGCCGGTCGTGATCATCGGCCACCAGAAAGGCAGGACCCTCAAGGAACGGGTGCACCGCAACTTCGGACAGCCGAATCCAGAGGGCTATCGCAAGTCATTGCGCCTGATGCGTTTCGCGGAGAAGTTTAATAAGCCTGTCATCACGTTCATCGATACCCAGGGCGCCTATCCGGGCATCGGCGCGGAAGAACGGGGCCAGGGCGAGTCCATCGCCCGCAGTCTCGCTGTCATGTCCCGGCTCAAGGTGCCCATTGTCGCGGTGGTGATCGGCGAGGGCGGGAGCGGAGGAGCGCTCGCCCTTGGAGTTGCCGACCGCGTGCTCATGCTTGAGCATGCAACCTACTCGGTCATCTCCCCGGAAGGATGTGCCGCCATCCTCTGGAACAACGGCGCCAAGGCGAGCGAGGCCGCCGAACTGCTCAAGATCACGGCGCAGGACCTCTTCCATATGCAGGTGATCGATGAAGTGGTGGAGGAGCCGATCGGCGGGGCGCACCGCGACGCGCGAAGGGCCGCGGAATTGCTCAAGGAAGCTGTTACGAGGAACCTGGCGGAGATCAGGAATACGCCGTCGGACGAGCTTGTGAAGCGAAGATATGAGAAGTTCAGAAAATTAGGGATGTACGATCAACTATAACAGCGCCATCGGTGATGTCAGCTGATGTCTTTCTTTAACCGTTCAATGGAACTCCCGGCCCCGTTCAGGGCGACCTGGAAATCGGCGTAAACCGATAGAAGAAGCACCAAACAATACTCATCCTCGATCGGGACCACCAGTTCCTTCCCCTTGTCCAGCGAGAAAAATACCGCGTGCACCTTTCCAAACTTCATTCGTTTGCTGATGTCCTTGATCAGATCAAGATGGATCTCTTTCCATGCTCCGATCATTTGCACGTCGAAATCGCGATCTCCTGATTGTGCAATGGTCTCACCATCTCCATCCAGAAAGATCGCCGCCCGGACCCCGTTTTCCACCGCTACCAGGTCGTCCAGTATTCGCTTGATCAAGCATTCCTCCTGAGATACAGGATCTCCGGGATCGCGATGATCATTCCCCGATGGCTGGTCCGGGCGTGTTCATTCACGCGGATCAACCGAACAGCCGGAAAAATACAAAGCTCACTCCTATTCCGAGCAGTGCACCGGCGATCACCTCGATGGGCCGGTGAATGCCCGACGACAACCTGCTCCAGCTCACCATAACGGCAAGCAGGAAGGTCAGGAGGATGATCGGGAAAGAGCTCGTCAGGAACAATGCCGCGGTCCATATGGAAAAGGACACCGCGGCATGGCCGCTCGGCATTCCGCCCCGGAGCGGTTCACCCTTGCCGATAATTGCCTTTAGGAAAATGACCAGAATGATAACGACGGCAAGCGCAACGAAAGCAACAACGTCTTCCGGCGCCTTGCGTATTTGCCAGTGCCCCGCCGTGACCGCTTCTTTGAACGCTGGATACAGAATAAGATATCCGAGTATCAAGGACCCGATGGAGGCAACGAGCACCACACCGGCTGCTACGTCCTTGGCATTTTTCGCCAAGGGATGAAATTCCTCGGAGATCATATCCACGATCGCCTCGATGGCGGTGTTCAGCATCTCGGTGGCCAGGACAAGCACAATTGCCATGCTCAGCAGGATGAATTCGTAGCGGGAAATGTTCAGGATCAGGCCCAGGATGAGCGCCGCCAGCGCCGCGACGAGATGGTAGCGCATATGCCGCTGGGTTTTGACGGCATAAATGACCCCTTCGATCGCAATATTGACGCGCTGCACCCAGTTTTTCGGCTTCATGCGCGAAGTCTCTTCAGGAGCTGCCGTTCCTTCCGTTCCATGCGAAGGGTTTCCGTGAGCCCTTGCTCATGATCGTAGCCGAGCAAATGGACCAAGCCATGAACGAGCAGTCGTTCGAGTTCAAAGCTCAGAGAATGCCCCGCTGCACTCGCCTGTCGCGCCGCGATCGGAACGGAGATCACGATATCGCCGAGCAGGTCAGGCTGAATATGGAGAAACCGCCCTTCGCGCAACGGGAACGAAAGAACGTCCGTGGACATGTCCCTGCCGCGCCATGCGTGATTGAGCGTGCGCATGGCCCGGTCGCCGATGAACAGGACGCTCAACTCGGCGTCAGGAAGACCGAGGCTCCGCAGCACCTTCCCGAGCCTTGTCCCGAAAACCGCTGTTGGCAGCCTTCTTTTCCTCAGTTTGTTTGTTATCATGATGTTCACTGTGTTTCGTTTCTCCGCTGAAATCCATGCCGGGATAGTCGATACGGTGATGAAAGATGCCGGTCAGGACAAGATTAAAGCTCCTGGATATGACCCGAAGGTCCTTGAGCGTAAGGTCGCACATACTCAACTGGTCGTCAAGGAAGAAACGGGTGATGACGCTGCTGGTGAGCATCTGGATACGGTCGGGTGTCGGGTTGTCGAGCGTCCGTGATGCCGCTTCGACGGAGTCGGACAGCATGACGATGGCGGCAACTTTCGTCCTGGGACGGGGCCCGGGATAGCGGTAGTCCTCCTCGGCGATATTCGTGAAGGGCTGAAGCTCTTTTGCCTTCTGATAGAAATAGGTGATCAGCGAGGTGCCGTGGTGCTGCTGAATGATGTCGATGATCGGCGATGGGATTCGGTGTGCGCGGGCGACCTCCACTCCTTCCTTGACGTGGGAAGCGATGATCAGGCTGCTCATGGAAGGCATGAGGCGGTCGTGCTTGTTCTCCGTGGGCCGCTGGTTCTCGATAAAATACTCGGCTTTGTGCACTTTCCCGACGTCATGGTAGTAGGCGCCTACCCGCGCAAGGATGGCGTTCTCACCGATGGCTTCGGCGGCGGCCTCGGCCAGGTTCCCGATAAGGATGCTGTGGTGGTAGGTCCCGGGGCTCTTGTACACGAGCTCTTTGAGCAGCGGCTGGTTTGGATCAAGGAACTCCAGCAGCTTGATGTCCGTGGCGATGTCGAACACCGTTTCAAAGAACGGCAGGATCGCCGAGACGATCGTGGATACGGCGATGGCGCAGACTATGCCTGCCGCGAGATCATAGGCCCCGCGGTTCCAGAGCTCTCCCCGGTACAGGTCGATGCCGATAATGGCTATCACGTTGACGAGTGCCGTCCACGCCCCCGCATTCAGCAGGGCCGTCCGCTTCTTGCAGCGGATCACGCTGAGCGCCGCAACGATGCTGCCGAGGAAATAATAGACCGGAATGAAGGGCTCGCCCGGAAACAGGATGCCGAGCAGGATGCTGACGATGAACGAGAAGCCCAGGGCGAGATGAAAATCGAGCAGCAGGCTCGTCAGCATGGCTCCCGAGGCCACGGGAAGCACGAAACCGATCGTCATGACATCGAGATGGAGTTTGTCCGCCAGGAGCAACAGAACGTATTTCCCCGACCACGACAGGATGATCGTCATGAGCAGAAGGCAGGCCAGCAGCACGATCTTTTTCCAGTCTGCGATGAGCGCGGGCCGGTACCGCTTGATGTCCCGGTAGAACAGGTAGAGGATGGCCAGGATGAGGATGCACATGCCGAGGTATGCATGGAACCGGTTGCCGACGCCTTGCCGGCGGGCGATCTCCTGGAGGACCCGCTCCGCGCTTTCCGTTACCGGACGTCCTGATCCGACGATCAATTCTCCCTTGTTCACTTTGATCGCAAGTGTCTGGTCAGGCCCCGGGTATTCGAAATACAGGGTATAGGGAGCGACGATATCGCGGTCGGCGATCTCGCCCAGTTCCAGCAGAGGTATCCGGGGGAGCAGTACAAAGGCAAGAATGACGGCCGTCACCAGGGCGACGGCCAACAGAGAGGTCCGGATGGATAACGAGATCCCTGCGGGGGCCTCGTCATGGTCGTGTTCCTGGTCCTGGGATTTGGCCAGGAGTCTCGCCGCTGATTTATCGTTGCCGGTCATCCCCTGCCTCATGACGCTCGTATGCCTTGATGATCTGCTGCACCAGCTTGTGGCGGACCACGTCTTTATTCGTAAAATACACGAACCGTATATCTTCGATACCCTCGAGGATATTCTGCACCTCGATGAGACCCGAACCCCTGCCGCTCGGGAGGTCGACCTGGGTGATATCGCCGGTGATGACGGTTTTCGAGTTGAATCCGAGCCGGGTAAGGAACATCTTCATCTGTTCAGAGGTGGTGTTCTGTGCCTCATCCAGGATGATGAAGGAGTCGTTCAACGTGCGACCGCGCATGAACGCCAGAGGAGCTATCTCAATGTCCCCGCGCTCGACGAGTTTGTTCGCCTTATCCGACTCGATCATGTCATACAGGGCATCGTACAGCGGACGCAGATAGGGATTGATCTTCTCGTACAGGTCGCCGGGCAGGAACCCGAGCTTCTCACCGGCCTCGACCGCGGGGCGTACCAGGATGATCCTGCTCACCTCCCGCCGCAGGAGCGCGGAAACCGCGGTGGCCATGGCGAGATAGGTTTTACCGGTACCTGCCGGACCGATGCCGAACACGATATCGTATTGCTTGATCGCTTCTATGTATTTTCGCTGGGTTTCGTTCTTGGGAGAAACGGGGCGCTTCCTGCTTGAAACGGGGACCGCGTTCTGAAAAATATCCTTCAAGGATGCGGATGAATTGGAAGAATAGGCGTGGATCGCGTCTCGCACATCATCTTTCTGAAAAATGATGCCTTGTGCAAGCATGTCGGCAAGCTGAGTGATGAGGCGCTCGACTTTTAAGACAGACTTCTCCTCGCCTTCGATCTGGATCCTGTTGCCTCTGGCCTGCAGGACCACTCCATACGTGTTCTCGATCAGTCTCAGATTCTTATCCAGGTCGCCGTAGAGACTTGGCAGTGACTGTTCATTTTCTATGGTCAGATTAACGGCAAAGGTTTTCATGAGATAGCACTAAACCGGTTTCGCGGAACCAGCATGGGGTATATGGTAACATGATGAAATTTCAAAGTCAATTTGACTTTTAATAGTCGATCCCCTTTTGCGCCGGCACGCCGGTATCGTAGGGGTGCTTGAGATCGCGCATTTCGGTTACCAGGTCGGCCGCGGCAATGAGGTCAGGGTGCGCATCACGGCCGGTCAGGATCAAATGAAGTTCAGGCGGTTTGCTCCGGACAAGGTCCAGGACATCCCTGATGTCGACAAGACCGAGTTTTACCGCATTATTGATCTCGTCGAGGACCACGATGTCCCAGGAGGCCGCGTGAACGCGCTGACGCGCCGCGGTGAGCGCTTCAGCGGCCGCTTTTATGTGCTCGTCCAATGGCGTGGTACTGCCGCAACAGTTCACAAATCCCTTGCCCAGAGAAACGAATTCGATCCCGGGCGCAAGCCGTTCGGCTGCCCGCGCCTCACCAATGTCGGACGGGCTTTTGATGAACTGCACAAAGGATACATACATGTTATGGCCGTACGCCCGGAGGGTTATCCCCAGAGCCGCGCTCGACTTCCCTTTACCATTTCCGGTAAAGACGATCACCAGTCCTTTTTGCAAATGTCCGCTCCTTTGTTCACGATCGAGGATATTGAATCATAGCATCTTGCCTGATAAAACTCAAGAGAAGAAGACGCGTCAGAGAGCCTGCCGGCTTGCAAGCTATCAGGCTAGCCGGCTCCAGGTGCACACTTTTTGCTTTTTACCGTATCCGGAGTTATAATGCTACCCATGCAGAAAGGCAGATCGCTCCTCCTCTATTTGTTTCTGATGTTCTTCGCAGCGCTCATCGGCGGGGGGGCCGGATTTATCATCTTTTCGGTTCTGGATCTGCCCGAGGTCAATATCCTCGAACAATACAAACCGAGCATCACCTCCCGCGTCTATTCCGATAACAACAAACTGCTTGCGGAGTTCTTCGTCCAGAACCGTACTCCCGTGGTCTTCGCAGACGTACCCGACATGCTGATCAAGGCGCTTATAGCCACCGAGGACACCAGGTTCTACGGCCATCTGGGGCTTGATCTGCGCGGGATCATCCGGGCCTTGTACCGCAATATCAGGGCCCGGAAGGTGGTTGAGGGCGGCAGTACCCTTACCCAGCAGCTCGCCAAGGTGCTTTTTCTGAAACCCGAACGAAGTTATTCGCGCAAATTCAAGGAAATGATCCTCGCGCTCAGGATCGAGCAGCGTTACACCAAGCAGGAGATCCTCTCGCTCTATCTGAACCAGATATATTTAGGAAGCGGCGCCTACGGCGTCGAAGCCGCGTCCCGGATCTACTTCGGGAAGCACGCCAAAGAGTTGAATATCGCCGAGTGCGCGCTGCTCGCGGGTCTTCCCCGGACACCGAAATACTATTCCCCCTTCAAATCACCGCAGAGCGCCCTGGGAAGACGCGCCTATGTCTTGAACCGTATGGTAGCCACCGGTATTATCTCCCGGGCGCAGGCCGAGGAGGCGAAGAAGGTCCCTTTGCCGATCCAGACAGCGGTCAAAGCAGGCGGAACGGCCCCCTATTTTGTCGAATATGTCCGTCAAAAAGTTGAGGAGCGGTTTGGATCGAGCATCCTCTATTCGGGCGGTCTGAACATTTATACGAGCATCAACGATGAACTCCAGAACTACGCTGAGCAGGCCGTGGCCGCGGGTATTTTGAAGATCGAATCCCGGCATAAACTTCATGTCAGGTCTCCCCTCCAGGCGGCGCTTTTTGCCATAGAGCCAGCGACCGGCCGTATCCGTGCCATGGTTGGCGGACGGGACTACGGGCAAAGTCAGTTCAATCGTACCTTGCAGGCCATGCGGCAACCCGGTTCAGCCTTCAAGCCGGTCATTTATGCGGCGGCCCTTGACCATGGGTTCGGCGCTTCCGATATTCTTGACGATTCACCTCTGACGATCAAGCTGGACCGGAACAAGAACTGGTTGCCTGAGAACTTCTCACGGACCTATCAGGGCGCGGTGACTCTGCGGAAGGCGCTCATCGAGTCTTTGAACGTGCCGACGATCAGACTCCTTGATAAGATCGGCATTGACCAGACTATCCAGTATGCAAGAAAACTCGGCATCAAAAGCACGCTTAACCCCTATTTATCGCTGGCCCTCGGCAGTTCCGACGTGACGCTTGCCGAACTCACCGCCGTGTACGCCGTGTTCGACAATCACGGCATCAGGATGGGACCGATATCCATCCTGTCGATCACCGACAGTACCGGCCGGCTGCTGTATTCGAACGATGCAGTTCCCACGCAGGCCATCAAACCAGAGACAGCATATCTCACCACCGATCTGCTCAAGGGTGTGATCGAGCAGGGAACGGGATGGAAGGCCCGGGAACTTGGCAGGCCGGCAGCCGGGAAAACAGGCACCACGAACGACTATCGCGACGCCTGGTTCATCGGTTATACGCCAAGCCTGGTGACCGGGGTCTGGGTCGGATATGACGACCAGACGAGCATCGGTCACCGGGAAACGGGAGCGCGCACCGCCCTCCCGATCTGGCTCGAATTCATGATAAAAGCGCACGCTGACCGGATCCCCGAAGATTTTATCGCGCCCGAGGGCGTCCTTTTAAGGCAGATCGATCCCCGGACCGGCCTGCTCAGCACGGAAGCCTGCAAACTTTCCGTTCGCGGGGCTTTTCTGCCGGGAACGGAACCGAGACAGTATTGCAATGAGACCGGCGTCTCCACCGATGAACAACTCATCCATGATGAAGCGCCGTAGACGGGACAAAATTACTTTTCTATTGACATTGAAATACCACTTTGTTATATTTGCGCAGTCAAATGGCAGGAAACATTTCGACGTATGCGGGTGTAGCTCAGTTGGTAGAGCGCGACCTTGCCAAGGTTGAGGTCACGGGTTCGAATCCCGCCACCCGCTCCATTTTTTTAGTTCAGAGTTCAGAACACATAATCGACATATGGCGGCGTAGCCAAGTGGCTAAGGCAGAGGTCTGCAAAACCTTCATTCATCGGTTCAAATCCGATCGCCGCCTCCAATTTTTCCGCTTTGCGGAAGAGAAATTTCCAAATATCAAATTCCAAATAACAAATAATTACCAATGACCAAATCTCAATAGCCAAACAGTTTTGAATTTGGAATTTGGTTGTTGGAATTTGTTTGTAATTTGGCGCTTGGAATTTGGAGCTTGCCTTACCATTATGCATCATGCCGATTTCGTCCACCTCCACCTCCACACCGAATACAGCCTTCTTGACGGCGCCAACTCACTCGATGACCTGATCAAAAAAGCCGTTGAACTGCGCATGCCCGCGATCGCGGTCACGGACCATGGCAATCTCTTCGGCGCTCTGGATTTCTATCTCAAGGCCACCAAGGCCGGGATCAAGCCCATCATCGGCTGCGAAATGTATGTGGCGCCGGGGTCGCGGTTTGAAAAGGCGGGCACCGCAGGGCAACACGAAGAAAGTTCCTACCATCTCATTCTCCTGGCCCGGAACAAGGCTGGCTATAAAAACCTCGTCAAGCTCGTGACCGCGGGCTATCTCGAGGGTTTTTACTATAAGCCGCGAATCGACAAGGAAATTCTCAGAAAACACAGTGACGGTCTTATCGGCATGTCGGCATGTCTTTCAGGTGAGATTCCCAAACTCCTGCTTCAGGGGAGATACGACGACGCAAAGAAAACCGCCCTTGAATACCAGAGCATCCTCGGCAGCGAAAACTTCTATTTCGAGATCCAGGACAACGGCATACCCGAACAGGAGCAGGCAAACCGAGAGCTGATCCGGTTGTCAAAGGACACCGGCATCCCGCTCGTGGCAACGAATGATTGCCATTACCTGAACAGGGAGGACCACAAGTCCCACGACGCCCTCCTTTGCATCCAAACCGGAAAGACCGTGAAAGACACGAACCGGATGAAATTCGCCTCCGAGACGTTCTACGTGAAGACGCCTGAGGAGATGAAGCAGTCATTTGCCGATGTGCCCGAAGCGATCTCGAACACGGTGGTCATTGCCGAACGCTGCAACCTGGAAATCGAGTTTGGCAAGTATCACCTCCCCCACTTTCCCGTACCAGAAGGCACGACGCGCGAATCCTACATGGCCGAACTCAGCCGCGCGGGGCTTGAGGCGCGTTTTGTGGAGATTGAGGCAGTCCGCGGCCCCGGCAGCATAGACCGCGCGGCGTATCAAAAGAGACTTGAATTTGAGATCGAGATGCTGGGCAAAATGGGTTTTGCCGGTTATTTTCTGATCGTCTGGGACTTTATCCGGTATGCCAGGGAACAGGGCATACCGGTGGGTCCGGGCCGCGGTTCCGCCGCCGGCAGTCTCGTGGCTTACAGCCTCAGAATAACGGACCTCGATCCCATCCCCTACAACCTGCTGTTCGAGCGGTTCCTGAACCCCGAGCGCATCAGCATGCCGGACATCGACGTTGACTTCTGCATGGACCGGCGCGACGAGGTGTTGAAGTATGTGACCGAAAAGTACGGGCAGGACCATGTTACCCAGATCATCACATACGGCACCATGCTTGCCAAGGGCGTGATCCGTGATGTCGGGAGAGTGCTTGACATCCCCTATGCCGAAGTGGACAAGGTAGCCAAACTCGTGCCGAACACACTCGGGATAACACTGGAAAAGGCCATGGCGCAGGAGCCTAAGCTCAGAGAGCTCAGGAAGGACCCGCGCATTGACGAACTGATCGAAATCGCGCTTCACCTCGAAGGCCAGGTAAGACATGCCTCGAAACACGCCGCGGGAGTCGTGATCTCGCAGGAACCGCTTACGGAGTATCTTCCCCTCTTTAAGACGCCAAAGGACGAGATCATCACTCAGTTCGATATGAAAGGGGTGGAAAAGATCGGTCTCGTCAAATTCGACTTCCTCGGCCTGCGCACGCTTACGGTCATCGACAAGGCCGTCAAGACCATCAACCTGAGGCTCTCCAGTGCCCCTCTGGAGCATGCGGAACGGTTCGACATCTCCCGCATCCCCCTGGATGACGCAAAGACCTATGAGCTCCTGTCGAGGGGAGAGACAGCGGGCATCTTCCAGCTCGAATCCTCGGGCATGCGCGATATTGTCATCAAGATGAAGCCCCAGTGCTTTGAGGATATTATCGCCCTGGTTGCCCTCTACCGGCCGGGACCGCTCGGGAGCGGCATGGTGGACGACTTTATTAAACGGAAAAAAGGCGCCACGAAGATAACCTACGAGCTGCCGGCGCTCGAACCGATCCTCAAAGAGACCTACGGTGTCATCGTCTATCAGGAACAGGTGATGCAGATCGCCCGCACCCTGGCGGGTTATTCCCTCGGCGGAGCGGACCTGCTGCGTCGCTCCATGGGGAAAAAAGACCCCGAGGTCATGGCCAGGGAAAAGGTTCCATTCCTCAAAGGCGCGGAAAAACAGAAGATCAATGCAAAAAAGGCTGAAGCGATCTTCGACCTCATGGCCAAGTTCGCGGAGTACGGATTCAACAAGTCCCACAGCGCGGCCTACGCACTGGTCTCCTACCAGACCGCGTACTTGAAGGCCCACTTTCCCGTTGAGTACATGGCAGCGCTGCTGACGAGCGAAGTCCAGGACACGGACAAGGTGGTGAAATATATCCACGAAGTGCGACAGATGGGCATCACCATCCTGCACCCGGACGTGAACCAGAGCATGTGGGACTTTACGGTGACGGATTCGCATGAGCGCGATGAGGTGGAACCCGGGAGCACGATCGGGTCCATTCGATTCGGTCTGGCTGCGGTCAAGAATGTGGGCCTCTCCGCCATTGAGGCCATTGTCGAAGGGCGACAGGCAAAAGGCCCATTCACATCCCTCGCTGACTTCTGTCAAAAGGTCGACCAGCGCAGGGTGAACCGCCGTGTGATCGAGGCGCTCATCAAGTGCGGTGCCTTTGACTGCACCGGCTCGCGGCGGTCGCAGATGATGGATGGTCTTGATATGCTCATCGACCAGGGCGGTAAACACCAGGAGCAGGAGGCTATCGGACAGTTCAGCATCTTCGATTCCCTGGAAGGGAATAAGGAGATCGCCCTGCCTGAGGTGCCTGAGTGGAAGGAGAACCAGCTTCTTGCCCACGAGAAAGAAAGCCTGGGGTTCTATGTCAGCGGCCATCCCCTTGCGGCTTTCGAGGCGGACATCAAGCGTTACGCCACGGCAAACACGGAGACGCTCGAGAGCGTCCCGGACGGGAAGGAAGTGACCGTCTGCGGGGTCATCGCGGGTCTCAAACCGAAGATGACAAAGAAGAACGAGAAAATGGCGATCCTGAGCTTTGAAGATCTCTTCGGGACCATTGAGGTCATCGTATTCCCCGACCTCTACAGGACCGCGCAGCATATGCTGCTGACCGACACGCCGCTCCTCGTGGCGGGTCAGCTTGACAAGAGCGAACAGGGCAACAAGATCAAGGCCGTGCGCATACATCTTCTTGCGGAGGTGAAGAAAAAAGGCACGACCAGGATGGACATCAAGCTGAACTCCACGGGTCTGACGCAGGACGACCTTCTCAAGATCAAGGACATCCTTCTCCGCTACCAGGGCACCATCCCCGTCTATTTCCGCCTTCATAACCCTGCCCGAAAGGAATCCCTCATTTCCGTGGGCCGCGAGATCCGGGTAAACCCCAATGATCAGCTCATCACCGAGATCGAGTTCGTCCTCGGCGCTGGCGCCGTGTCGTTTGTCTGACCCTCTTGCTATTTGCCGCACGAAATTACTTTTTGCCTTGAAGGTTTTCTTCCACTCGGCTATTATTGTTCTAAGCCCAACAACCGAAATTTCTTTAAGAAGAACCCTTTGACAGGAGGCACCAGATGAACGAGCTTGATAAGTTCTATGATGAAGTCGCCAAGGTCGCCTATAACCTCTTTGAAAAAAGGGGAAAAGTTCATGGACATGATATGTCGGATTGGTTAGAGTCGGAAATAATCGTGAAGAAGAGATATATGATAAAAAATGAATATGACAAACAGGGTGCCAGGTTAAACAACAGAATGAAGGCGGGGAAAAACAATAGATAACGATCCTACAATAAACTATGGATAACAATTTATTAGACGGCTATCCCGTTGTAATTGAAATTCCTGTTGCCTGGGGCGATATGGATTCGTTTCAACATGTGAACAACGTGGTCTATTTCCGTTACTTTGAGAGTGCGCGCATTCGCTATTCCGAGAAACTTGGACTGCACAGGATGAAAGACGAGACCGGCATCGGCCCCATCCTCGGTTCAACGAGCTGCAAGTACAAGCTTCCCCTCACCTATCCTGATATGGTCTCGGTAGGCGCGAAGATCACCAGCATCGAAGAAGACCGGATCTGGATGAAATATGTGATCGTGAGCCACCGTCATCAGAGGATCGCCGCTGAAGGCGACGGTTCAGTTGTGATGTACGATTATCGCGAGGGTAAGAAGGTTGCGGTCCCGGAAGAGATAAAGCTGCGGATCGTTGCCCTGGAAAAGGGATCAAGTTAGGCGCGCGAATGGACTATGCAACTACTCTGGTCAAAACAGTATCCGCACATTACGCGGATTTCATCACGCCTTGGCGTGACGTCAATCTGCGAAATCTGTGGACAAAAAGAGTTGTATCCGGGGTAACGGTCTTTTGGTGATCAGACGGAATGAATAGTTACTGGATTTTTCGTACGCTGTCGGGGACCGAGCTTTTCATCACTGCGATCATGATAAACTAGTTCTAGGAAACAGTTCTCGTGGGAATTTTCAGTTTTTGACCGATACGGAGGAGTTTCCCACGCCTGAGGTTGTTCGCCTCCATGATCTTCTGGATGCTGGTGCGATACCGTATCGCGATCGTCGAAAGGGTTTCTCCCCTTCTCACCCGATGAACGACAAACGTGGATTGGGGCGGTGACCATTTGGGCAGGGTGTCGATATTGGCAAGCAGTGCGTCTTTCATGCCAAAAGGCACCTTGAGATCATATACCGTATTCGGTGTGGCAGCATAACGCAACTCGGCGTTCAGGTCCGCCAGGTCATCAGGTGAGCAACCGATCTTGTCCGATATTTTTGAGAGCTGCAAAGGCTTCTCGATGGCTACGACTTCGTAGGGAATTCGTTTGTCCAGTTCATCGAGGGTGAAGCCGAACTTGGCCGGATCTTTGAGAATCGTGAGGACGGCGAGGAAGCGCGGATAGTATCGGGCTGTCTCGCGCGGAAGCCGCTGATAGAGGTCCCAGAAATTATCAAGGTAGTTGATTCTCTGCTGTCTGATGACCCGGAACACGTTCCCTTCCCCGCAATTGTAAGCAGCGAGGACCGTGGCCCAGTCGCCGAAAACCTGATGGAGTTCCTTAAGGTACGCGATGGCCGCGGCCGTGGATTTTGAGGGATCGAGCCGTTCGTCCACCCATGAGGTGCGTTTGAGACCGAACTTATAGCCTGTTGAGGGGATGAACTGCCAGAGACCGAGGGCGCGAGCCCGGGAGAGGGCCCTTACCTTGAACCCGCTCTCGATCAACGGAAGCCACGTGATCTCCTCGGGAAGGCCTGCTTCATGAAATGCTTTTACCATCTCGTCCCGGTATCTGCCCGAGCGTTTGTACGATTCAAGAAAAAAATCCCTTTCCACGGTCTGAAAAAGTTTTATCTCACGCTCCACATGCTCATTCAGGACAAGGGGTATTTCCTTGTGAAGGCCGTTTACCGAGGTGAGGCGTGATGTATAGATCTCCATGAGCCTCTTGGAGATCACGAAGCGCAGATCATCCTTCTGCTGGGTGTTCTTTCCTTCAGCATCGGTTGGCGCTTTCAGGATGAGTTCGTATGCATGGTCCAGGGCTTCAACAGCTTTCTCGGCCTCTCCCGCCGCCCAGAGCTCTTGCGAGGTTTCGGTAAGTACAAGCGCTGTATCGAGGAGGCTCTCCTCTATCGGAGGCACAGCATTCCCGTTCTTTGTCTCTTCCGGGGATGCATCTTCCCCGTCATCCGCCTCATCATCGTTTTGATCAGATACGGGGTCGGCATGCGCGAGCAGCGCGACATCTTCCCCGTTTCCATTTCCTGGGGATTGCATGCCCTCGACGCGTTGCGCAGCCTTCTCCGATGTTGTGTGTGCGGCACAACCGATCAACAGAAAAGATAATAAAATCGCAGGGTATGACAGACCACAGGTTCTCATATTCATGTGACGGATAGTACCCCATGTTGTATGCAAATGCAATTATATTATTTGATTTTTATTCAGGACATGTTAGACACGAGTGATATGAGCGTTTGGGTGGAACCACGTATATCAGGGACTCCACTGCATCGTGCTTCGAGCAGCCGGTCATTCGGATGGAGGTCGCACCGTATCTTGGCGTCGCAAGGTACTCAGGGCTCGTTAAGGACAAAAAAATCACAATGCTGCCGAGCATGCAGGAAATGGCCGCGGTGCACGCGACGTTCGCCGGGCTATCCATGTTGAACGTTATCGGCAAGAGCAATGTCGGCACATTCTATTGAACGCCATGCTTATCAAGGAGAAGATCGGATTCGGTCCGGATCGGGCCCCGGAACAACCCTTCCCATCACGTACCATGCAATCGTATGCCATGATACGATAGGCAAATTGTCCAAAAAGGTCCAGAGAATATATTCTTGTAATTATGAAGGCGTTGTGACATAATTTGCATGATATTTATCTTCACACGCGGGGTTTTCATGGCAAAGGCAAATATACTTCTGGTTGAAGATAATAAGATCCAGGCATCTGTCATCAGAGAATTTCTGGAGAAGAACGGGTACGAGGTGATGCTGGCGGAAGACGGCATGTCAGCGTTCAAAGCCGCGAAGACCGACCACCCTGATATCATTCTTCTCGACCGCGTCCTTCCTGATATAGAAGGAAGCGATATTTGCAGATGGCTGAAGCTTGACCAGGTTACCCGAGGCATCCCGATCATCATGCTGACCGAAAAAGACTCCATCCCCGACAGGATCGTGGGACTTGAGGCCGGCGCCGACGACTATCTTCCCAAGCCCTTTGATGAGAACGAACTGAATGCCCGCATTTACGCCCAGCTGAGGACAAAGTCACAGCAGGACGAGCTGAAGCAGAAGAACCAGCAGCTTGAGGACATGCTCACGCGTGTGGAGACGCTCGCGGTCAGCGACTCGCTGACAGGGCTATTTAACCGGAGGCGTTTTGAATTTGTTCTCTCGAATGAATTCAAGAGGGCTTCCCGGTACAAAAGTGAACTGAGCTGCCTCATGATCGACATCGACCATTTTAAAAAGGTGAATGATGCTCTCGGCCATCAGGCAGGCGATGCCTTGCTCCGGGAGATTGCCCAGATCATTCAGAGGTGTATCCGCGACGTAGACACCCTTGCACGGTGGGGCGGAGAAGAGTTCGTGGTTCTGGGTCCCAACACGTCCACGGAAAACGCCAAACTTGCCGCCGCCCGAATCCTGAACGCAGTATCCCAGCATGCGTTCACCGATTGTGAAGGGATAAAGGTCACCGTCAGCATCGGTATCGCGGGCTTGCCCAACCCTGCCATAGACACTCAGGAGAAGCTGATCAACGCAGCGGACCTTGCCATGTATGAAGCGAAAAAGAACGGAAGGAACCGCCTGGAAACGGCATCGCTGACGTGATCCTTGCAACCATCATGCCCGTTACACAATGCCCGCGATTTCCATGACATTCCCCCGCCTAAAAGGACCCTTCATCGTCAGTCTTGCAAAAAGGAATGAATACCAGTATAGTGACCGCATTCTATTCTCGCCATCCGGTGGATCATGACCAAGCTTACAGAATACCTGGAACAATTTGCTCTCATAGCGCTTGAAAAACAGGACAAGCTGTCCCTTCTTGTCGGCGAGCACACGTACGGTCTCGATCTCGACGCAGGGAAGATTCACTTCAACGACAACCTCGAGATGTCCTTTCAGGTCCTCGGAACCGAATCGGACAACACGCTGATCTGGCTCTGGGCTTGGGCGGATGAGCAAACGGAGGAGATACCCGTGGACCTGCTCAAGGCATCCCGTGAACTCAGGGACTGGGGCTCGCGAAAGGGCATGCAGGAATTTACGCTCCCCTCCATTGACCTTCACAAGGCGGATGGTCATGTTCTTTCGATGATCTCCTGCGAGCTTTGCAATGCGAGCTGCTTCTTCCAGGATGTATACGAAGGCGGATCAGCATATCTTCTTCTCTTCGATAAAAGGATAGACGCACAACCATCTTTTGACCTGTCGCGTTTATCGCGAACATTCCTGGAACTGCTCTCCCGGCATGAGCTCAGTCACCGGAAGTCACTCCTTTTCTATCTCCGGATAAAAAAACTGCCGCTTGAAGAGACTGCCACCACGATCACGTGTGAACTTGATTCCGGAGAGCGGTTGAGCGCTGAGTTTGATGATGCAGGCCATCTCACTCAGCTCAACGGCGCAGCGATTTCTGTCTGATATCGGGATGGGTGACCATTCCGGAGGGAGTGATACATGAATCTGCTTGAAAATCTCGAAAGAAAATTGCAGCGCTTTGCCGTTCACAATGTGACCATCTACCTCATTCTCGGTCAGGTGCTCTTCTTCGTCTTCGCCCTGTCAGGCAGCCTCGAGCGTGTAGTTCTCGTCCCCGAGCGGGTGCTCATGGGCGAGTGGTGGCGGCTCATCACATTCCTGTTCATCCCTCCTGCGACCAGCCCGATCTTCGCATTTTTTGCGTGGTACATGTTCTATCTCATGGGGAGCGCACTCGAAGGCCACTGGGGGGCATTCCGTTATACCCTTTTTCTTCTTGTCGGCTTTGTCATTACCGTGGCAGTGTCGTTCATCATGCCCCTGTATCCGGCAACGAACGTTTTCATCGGCGGTTCAGTGTTTCTGGCATTCGCCTTCCTGTATCCGGATTTCCAGCTGTATCTCTTCTTTATCCTCCCGGTAAAGATCAAATGGCTGGCATTGCTCACGTGGATCGGATATGCATATGAAGTACTGTTCGGCTCATGGTCGACACGGCTGCTCGTGCTTGCGTCGGTCAGCAACTTCCTTCTGTTCTTTGGAAATGATATTCTGTGGAGAATGAAGACCGGAAAACGGGTCATGGCAAAGCAGGCCAGACAATTTTCGGGGAAAAAAGAAGCGTTCCATATTTGCGCGACCTGCGGCATTACTGATCTCTCTCATCCCCGGATGGAATTTCGTTACTGCCCCGAATGCGGAGGTCTTGGCTACTGCAAGGACCATATTTTGAGCCATGAGCATCAACGTAATTCCGGAAAGATCGCTTAGGGGTCATGTTTCGATGGTTATCATGTCTCGATTAAGGCGATTGTCGAATCGGTGATGATGACTCAATGAAAATTGCACACCATGGTGCGATGGCTTACGAGGAGGGCACAGAACTGCGTAGGGTATCATGGTTGTGCCAAGATACAAAGATTACGATAAATCCATGAAATTATCTTTCGTTTTGTATCAGGCAACACCATAAGAAAAAGCCGTCGACTTCTCTCGACGGCTTGCATTCATTCCTGAAAAACCTGATCAAAGAACTTTATTCTCTGGTGAGTTTACATCCGACCGGATGTAGGCTGGATCTCTTCTCCTCAGCACGCCATCCGGTTGATATCATAGCCGTTGGCTTTGAAGGCGCTCCTGATGTCTTTTCTCTGTTCCTTTGTCATTGTTACAAATAGCTGTTTAACCTTGTCGCCGGAACGTTCTATTGAACAGTTGTATTTATAGAAGGAGTCTTTCATTTCAGGGCTGAGCTGTGTGGTGGCCGCAAGTACTTTTTCGAGATCACCCGACGCGCATAACATATTAAATTTAGCATTCGAACCGCTCCCCAGAAAATAGCCCTTCCCGTCCTTGTAGACCAGGAACGTCGATGTGCAGGCGCTGGTGAACAAAACCATGGCGGCAATACTCAGAGCGAACCAAGTTTTCATTTTCCCTCCTTCTTGGTTTTTGCGTAATGTCAAAATCTCTGCTTTTAATTTTCTAATTTCTTGTACATCTCAATCAGTTACATCGAAAAAGCTTGCCTCCCCCCAGAAAATCAGCTAAAAGTAGTGTTCAGACAGCTTCAAGGGAGAGT
>JALNZF010000008.1 GCA_023229435.1 Nitrospirota bacterium | reverse complement strand
GATCGCCTGCAACGACAACAGCGTTTGCACAACGGATACCTGTGATCCGGCGACCGGCTGTGTTTTCACACCGATCGTCTGCACTGACAACAACCTCTGTACAATAGACACCTGTGATGCGGCGACAGGATGCGTCTATGCACCGGTTGTCTGTGCACCAGGGGCTGCCTGCAATCCGGCAACCGGCGATTGCGTAGTCCTGGATCCCTGCAAGGATGTTGTCTGCAATGACAACAGCGCCTGCACAACAGATGCATGCGTAGCCGGCAGCTGCGTGTTTACGCCGATCAGCTGCGAAGACAGCAATGCCTGCACTGCCGATTCGTGCGTACCTGCAACAGGCTGTGTAAACGCGGCGATCAGCTGCGATGACAGCAATGCCTGCACGACCGATACGTGCGTTCCGGCAACCGGGTGCGTATTCACACCGAATGCTCCCTGCACTGACAACAATGCCTGCACGACCGATACGTGCGTTCCTGCAACAGGGTGCGTATTCACACCGAATGCCCCCTGCACTGACGGCAATGCCTGCACGACCGACACGTGCGTTCCTGAAACCGGGTGCGTATTCACACCGAATGCCCCCTGTGATGACAACAGCGCTTGCACCACCGATACTTGTGATCCGGCGAGCGGCTGCGTCTTCACCACGATCAGCTGCGAAGACAGCAATGCCTGCACCGCTGATTCGTGCGTACCTGCAACAGGCTGCGTAAACGCGGCAATCAGCTGCGATGACAGCAATGCCTGCACTGCTGATTCGTGCGTACCTGCAACAGGCTGTGTAAACGCGGCGATCAGCTGCGATGACAGCAATGCCTGCACCGCTGATTCGTGCGTACCCGCAACAGGCTGTGTAAACGCGGCAATCAGTTGCGATGACAGCAATGCCTGCACCGCTGATTCGTGCGTACCTGCAACAGGCTGTGTAAACGCGGCGATCAGCTGCGATGACAGCAATGCCTGCACCGCTGATTCGTGCGTACCTGCAACAGGCTGTGTAAACGCGGCGATCAGCTGCGATGACAGCAATGCCTGCACTGCCGATTCGTGCGTACCCGCAACAGGCTGTGTAAACGCGGCGATCAGCTGCGATGACAGCAATGCCTGCACTGCCGATTCGTGCGTTCCGGCAACAGGGTGCGTATTCACACCGAATGCCCCCTGCACTGACAATAATGCCTGCACGACCGACACGTGCGTGCCTGCAACGGGGTGCGTATTCACACCGAATGCCCCCTGTGATGACAGCAATGCCTGCACGACCGACACGTGCGTTCCCGCAACCGGGTGCGTATTCACACCGAATGCCCCCTGCACTGACAGCAATGCCTGCACGACCGACACGTGCGTTCCCGCAACCGGGTGCGTATTCACACCGGTCAGCACCGATGACAACAACATCTGCACCATCGACACATGCGATCCGATAACCGGCGTCGCGCATACGGCCACCATACCGGCATCGTGCAATGACAGCAACCTTTGCACAACCGATGGGTGTTCGAACAATGCCTGCACACACGCAGAGGTAACTTGTACTACAGGCTCATGTGATCCGGTGTCGGGCTGCAATCTCTGCTCCGATGCCGCGACACGCTGCAATGACAGCGATGCCTGCACAACAGATACCTGTGACGAGGCAACAGGCGCATGTGGACACACAGGGATCACCTGCAATGACAACAGCGCTTGCACCACGGATTCCTGTGATCCGGCGAGCGGCTGCGTATACACAACGATCGTCTGCGATGACAACAGCGCCTGCACAACCGATTCCTGTGTTGCGGCAACCGGCTGCGTCTTCGCGCCGATCAGCTGTGAAGACGGCAACGCCTGCACAGCCGATTCCTGTGTTGCGGCAACCGGCTGCGTACACACAGAGATCATCTGCAACGACAACAGCGCCTGCACTACGGATTCCTGTGATCCGGCAAGCGGCTGCGTATTCACATCGATCAGCTGCGATGACAGCAATGCCTGCACAGCAGATACCTGTGATGCGGCAGCAGGATGCGTCTTCGCACCGGTCAGCACCGACGACAACAACATCTGCACCATCGACTCGTGCGATCCTGTGACCGGCGTCGCGCATACGGCCACCGTACCGGCATCGTGCAATGACAACAACGTCTGCACGACCGACGGCTGCACAGCCAATGCCTGCGCTCATGCAGCGGTCAGCACCGATGACAACAACATCTGCACCATCGACTCATGCGATCCGATAACCGGCGTCGCGCATACGGCCACCATACCGGCATCGTGCAATGACAACAATGTTTGCACAACCGATGGGTGTTCGAACAATACCTGCACACACGTGGACGTTGTTTGTCCCACAGGCTCATGTGAGCCGGTGACGGGTTGCAATCTCTGCTCCGATGCCGCCACACGCTGCAATGACAGCGATGCCTGCACAGCAGATACCTGTGACGAGGCAACAGGCGCATGTGGACACACAGGGATCACCTGCAATGACAACAGCGCTTGCACGACGGATACGTGTAACCCGGCGAGCGGCTGCGTATTTACTCCGATCAGCTGTGAAGACAGCAATGCCTGCACAACCGATACCTGTGATGCGGCAACCGGCTGCGTACACACAGGGATCACCTGCAACGACAACAGCGCTTGCACCACGGATTCCTGTGATCCGGCGAGCGGCTGCGTATACACAACGATCGTCTGCGATGACAACAGCGCCTGCACAACCGATTCCTGTGTTGCGGCAACCGGCTGCATCTTCGCGCCGATCAGCTGTGAAGACGGCAACGCCTGCACAGCCGATTCCTGTGTTGCGGCAACCGGCTGCGTACACACAGAGATCACTTGCAACGACAACAGCGCCTGCACTACGGATTCCTGTGATCCGGCAAGCGGCTGCGTATTCACATCGATCAGCTGCGATGACAGCAATGCCTGCACAGCCGATTCGTGCAATACGGCAACCGGCTGCGTCAACACCACGATCAGCTGCGATGACAGCAACGCCTGCACAGCCGATTCATGCAATACGGCGAGCGGCTGCGTAAACACAGCGATCAGTTGCATCGACAACAATGCCTGCACAACCGACACCTGCAACATTGCGACTGGATGCGTATTCACACCGATCAGTTGCAACGACAACAACGCCTGCACAGCCGATTCATGCAATACGGCGAGCGGCTGCGTAGTCACACCGATCGTCTGCGACGACAACAGCGCCTGTACAGACGATACGTGCAATCCGGCGAGCGGTTGCGTATACGCACAGAAAAACTGCAACGACAACAACGCCTGCACAGCCGATTCGTGCGATCCGGCAACCGGCTGCGTAAACACCACGATCGTTTGCAATGACAGTAATCTCTGCACAGATGATTCCTGCAACGCGGCAACCGGGTGCGTATTCACTCCGAAACCCATTGTCAGCGATAACAACCCCTGTACAGACGATTCCTGTGATCCGGCAACAGGCCTGCCTGTGTACAACAACAACACGGCACCCTGCGACGACGGTCTCTTCTGCACATCGAACGACACCTGTTCCAACGGCGTCTGCGTTGGCGGTGCCGATCCTTGTTCAGGAAACACACCGGTTTGCGATGAGGCCACTGATACTTGCAAGCCTGTATGTGTCACGTCCGTCACTATTCGTGGCGGCGGACAGAGCCCGAACAGCGTGGACCTGCAGATTAAAACCAGCTTCACGGTGACCAATGGTTGCATCCTTGCTTCCACGACGAGCACGGTAACCGTTTCAGTCGGCTCGATAGTGGCCATTGACTGCCATAAAGGGTCAGGACCGGATCCTTCGAGCGGGACATGGAACGGCGTTCTTCTTACTGTGCCCCTGTCAGTAAGCTGCCCGACCGTAGGAGATGCGGGCAAACTGATCCTTACCAACAAGGGTAATGGCGGTAGAGATACAGACAGAATGACCATTAAAGTGCAGTAAAACTATGTGGTAGATTAGTATTTACCCATTGTGCAGCGCCTCATCATGAGGCGCTGCACTTTTTATTTAATTTTCAACAGGGCGAGAAAATATTTAGCAAAGTCACCAAGCTCGCGAAAGAAATACCGAATCATTGGGGTTTAAATCAAGAAAAAGAGTTCCTTTGCGACCTTTGTGTCTTTACGAGAAAATTTCTCCGTTTTGAAAAGAATTTTATTCCTCAGTAACGTCTTATAACTTTAACTTGCAATTCCCTGTAGCTCGCTACAGGGTCAACTTATAGGTTCCTCTCCCTTGATGGGAGAGGTTAGGTGAGGGTGAAGTACGGGAAAAATTAATGACCAGATACCCCGTCAGCTTGCTGCGAGGTGGCATGGTCCGACGGGCTCCAGTTTCCTCCAATTTTACCGTTGGCGCGGGACAGCTTGGCGCCCACATGCTCTTTGACTGGGGCGCCAGTAAGAACATCGACGTGGTGGATGTCTGGTCACCGAACGCCATGTATGCACCGTCAGCCTTGTGGACAACGGCATGCGGTTCCCAGGTGGCAACCAAGGTTTGGGACTTGATGTCAACTGATTGGAATAACGACGGCAAGAACAGCTATCCCATGGTGGATGGCCCGTTCATGAGCTTCAATACCAACTTCAACATGATGGCACCCTGTGCTGCTTCGTGTGATGACGGCAACGCGTGCACCACAGATGTCTGCAGTGCAAGCGCCTGTGTTCACACCCCGGTCACCTGCGACGACAGCGATGCCTGCACCGTGGATTCCTGCTCCGCGGGAGTATGCTCGAATGTTGTAGATTGCGTGGCATGCCCCTCGCTTTGCAACCCGTGCGCTGACGAAGCCACACGCTGCAATGACGGCGATGCCTGCACAGTCGATTCCTGTAATCCGACAACAGGAGCTTGTATCCACACTCAGATGGTCTGCGACGACAGCAGCGCCTGCACAACAGATGCATGCGTAGCCGGCAGCTGCGTGTTTACGCCGATCAGCTGCGATGACAGCAACATCTGCACCACGGACACCTGCGCTGCTGCAACAGGATGCGTGCATACGGCCGCCGTGCCGGCATCGTGCAATGACAACAGCATCTGCACGACCGACGGCTGCACAGCCAATGCCTGTACACACCTCAATTGAAGGATGTGGAACAGGTTCAGATGTGGGCCTCGTGACCTTCAGGGTGCCCTCGGTCATAAAGAATTGCAGAAAGGCTGTGCCCATTCAAATTAAAACCAGGAATTTCGGTGGGGATACCGTGACCGGAAGCATCACCCTGTATAAAGATGGTGAAGCGGTGATGACTTGGGCGCGTGTGACGTTTTATGCGTTGGAGAACGTCAACAAGATTTATCACTATAATCCGAGAACGGAAGACGGAGAGACGATTAAGTGGACCGTCGTGGTGGACGTTCCTAACGATCCAAATATCTCAAACAACGCTTCGCTGATTATGACCATGTTCGTTGCAGAATGTAAAGAGAAGAGAGGTAAACATAATAATGAACGTGGGAACGACGATTGAAATAACCGCTAAGACAAATAAGTAAGGCGGTTACGGAAGCTAAAAAAAACCACAAACCACTTAGGGCCGGAGATTTTCTCCGGCCCTTTATTAATCGTATGCCAGGCATGAGGTCCGGTATTTTATTACCGGCCGGTCAGATGGGGTGCAAGTCCGACGACTTGGCGGGACAAGTCCTCCGCAATCCTCGATGAAAGGACCCATTAGCCGAACAGCAAGGGTGTCCGGGGGCAATCCGGAATCTGAGGAACGTGGTATCCGTCAGTGACGCATACGGGGAAGTCTCCTGCGAAGGCAATTGTCAGAGCAAGGAGGAAACTCAACACCGTATCTTAAACCCGGACATTTTAATTTTGGGTTGACACGCAATTTATTCCTTATTGACTTTTCGAGGTCCATGCCATATTATCCATTCCTATGTATGAACTCATGGTTGAATCAAAATTCGCGGCGGCCCATCAGCTCCGGGGCTATAAGGGCAAGTGCGAGAAGCTGCACGGCCACAACTGGCGCGTGACCATTGCCGTGACCGCGGAGCGCCTGGACGATATCGGTCTGGCCATGGACTTTCACGAGCTCAAAAAATCCCTTCGCGATGTGCTGGACCAGCTCGAGCACACCTTTCTGAACGATATTTTCCCTTTTACCCAGATCAACCCCTCGTCCGAGAACCTGGCCAAGTGGATCTACGACACGATGACCAAGAAGATCAATAACGAGAACCTTGAGGTCGCCAGCGTCACCGTATGGGAGTCGGACACGGCGTCGGCGAGCTATTTCGATTAAAACAGCGTAACTACTCAGGTTCAAAGTTCCGGCGTTGTTTATGTCTAAACCATGAACGGCTCGACTGAGCTCGCCGAAGTCCTTGAACCGTGAACCTATGTAGCTACGAGTTGAGGTGAAGATCCTTTGCACAAACCCATCGCCGAAAAAATCCTCTCCCTCGCGAAAGACCTTAAGGCGGACGACGCCGAGGTCTTTATCCGCTCCTCAGCATCCACCAGCATAGAGGTCAAAGAACAGAAGGTCGACGCCTTTGATCGCGCCAAAGACATCGGAGCGGGTTTGCGGATACTCGTCAACGGGAAGATGGGATTTGCCTTTACCACAGACCTCTCGGAGAATGCACTCAAAACCCTGGCACGATCGGCACTGACGAACGCGCAAAATGTCGGCGCAGATGTGTTCAATTCTATCCCCGCAACGTTTGCTGCCAACTATCAATCACTATCAATATATGATCCCGAACTGGTCGCCCTGAGCGAGAAGGAAAAGATCGACCGCGTCCTGGCCATGGAACGCGAGGCCTTTGGCGTGGACCAGCGGATCAAGCGTATCCGAAAGGCGTCCGCGAGCTTCGCGGGGTCCGAGACCCTGATCATGAATACCCACGGGGCCGAGGTCTCGTTCCGCGGCACCGCCGCATCATCGAGCATCGAGGTGGTTGCCGAAGAAAAGGGAGAATCGCAGGCAGGATCTGATTTCGACGTTAAGCGGTTTTACCGAAAGCTGATGATCGAGGAGGTTGCGCGCAGGGCCTCCAGGAAGGCGCTCGACCTTCTTGGCGCGAGGCATATTGATTCGGCGAAGGCGCCCGTGGTCCTTGATGCCGAAGTGGCAGGAGATTTTTTGTCGATCCTGGCTTCCGGTTTTTCCGCGGAGAGCGTGCAGAAGAAACGGTCTCTTTTCATGACCAAACTCGGCAAAGACGTGACCGCGCCGCTCATCACGGTATATGACGACGGTTTGCTTGCGGAAGGGCTCGGCAGCGCGCCCTCGGATGACGAGACGGTGCCTATGAAGAAGAAAACGGTCATCGACAAGGGCAGGCTTGCCCTGTTCCTGTATAATACCTATACAGCAAACAAGGACAAGACCGTTTCGACCGGGAACGGCATGCGCGGCGGGTTCAAGGGCATTCCCGGAGTGGGCGTGACGAACCTGTACATCGAACCGGGAAACAATTCGCTTGAAGAACTGATCGGCTCGATGAGCAGGGGGCTTTACGTTACCGAGGTAATGGGAGCGCATACCGCGAACCATATATCCGGCGATTTCTCCGTGGGCGCAACCGGCTTCTGGATCGAAAAAGGCAGGAAAGTTTACCCTGTTCGCGAGATCACGATCGCGGGCAACATCCTGGACCTGATGATGAACGTGGACGCCGTCGGCAGTGACCTCCGCTTTTCCGGCAGGATCGGGAGTCCGTCGCTCCGGGTTAAGGAACTCTCGATTGGAGGGAAGTAAAACAAATGCGGAATGTGGATTTCGGGATGCGGAATAAAAGCTAAAAATTCATCAGCTGATCGGATAAAAAACTGTAGTTTTCTCCAAAATATTCACCCCAAAGAACCGGGATCCCCTTAGAATACCCCAAGTTTATTCTTCCCAATCCACCCCATTTCCACTATAATCGGGATACAATTGCCCACAAAAAAACCTGATGCTGAGGGGTTTCCGAATGTATTACGAAAATGTGTTCAGCTCGCTTCAAAAGAACAACATCCGGTACGTTGTCGCAGGCGGCATCGCCCTGGTGCTTCACGGCGTGGTAAGGCTTACGGCTGATCTTGATCTGATCGTGGACCTGGAACCGGAAAACCTGAAGCGCTTTATCCATGCCATGCATGAGCTGGGATACCTACCGCGAAATCCGGTGAAAGCCGAGGGATTGCTTGATCCGGCCACAAGAGGCCAATGGAAGCGGGAAAAGGGTATGGAGGTGTTCTCGTTCGTTGACCCCGGGCAGCCGATGACGCTGATAGACGTATTTATCGAGGAAAAGATTCCCTTCGGAGAGGTCATGAAAGATCTCGTACGTGTTACGGCAAAAGGGATTACGATACCCGTTGTTTCGTTAGCGCATTTGAAGAGACTCAAAAAAGCGGCAGGCAGGCCGCAGGACCTCGCGGACATCGAAGCAATAGAGGCGCTGGAGAATGCTGAGGAAAAGAAATGATCAACCAGATACAGCGAAAGAAACCGTTTGTTTTTCGTCCCTCGCAGGAGACGATAAAATACTTTAAAGATGCGTCGCCTGAGGCAAAGTTGAACTGGCTTGAAGAGGCGAATCGGTTTGTCAACGATTTTGTTTCTCCACTGAAGCTGGAGCGGTGGAAGAAGATCTCTGGCCGGTAAAAATCGCACGGCAGGACATCTGCATCAATGGAATTGCAGGCGGAAGCCCGCGGCTGCTATCTCACCCGGAACTCTGAACTCCGAACCCTGAACGGTCCTGGCCCCACACCCTTTTCTCAATCTCCTTCAGTAGGTCTCCCAACGTATTTGGATCGATCGCCGAACAAACCACGCCCTTGAAACGCGCCGAGATGGCCCTGGCCCAGAGACGGTTCACGAGGTCGGCTTTATTCAGCACGACGATCTGGGGGAGTTCGTCAAGACCGATCTCCGTCAAAAGATTGTTGACCGATTCCATTTGCTGCTCGAAGCGCGGGTTGCTGATGTCCACGACATGCAGGATCAGGTCCGCGTCCTGCATCTCATCAAGCGTTGCCCGGAAAGCGCCAAGCAGGTCCTTCGGCAGGTCCTTGATGAATCCCACGGTGTCGGTGATGACCACCTCGCGGTCGCGAGGGAAGCGGAGCCTGCGCGTTGCGGTGTCGAGCGTGGCGAAGAGCAGGTCCTCCGCCTTTACCTCCGAGCGCGTCAGGGTATTGAACAGCGTGGACTTGCCCGCGTTCGTGTAGCCCGCGATCGAGACGATGGGGATCTCGCTTTTGATGCGCCGTTCACGCCGCTGGTCCCTGGCCTTTCCGAGGGCGTCGAGCTGCTTCTCCAATCTCCGGATCTTGTCCCGCGCGCGGCGCATATCGACCTCGAGCCTTGTTTCGCCCGGGCCGCGTCCGCCGATGCCGCCGGTGAGCCGCGAGAGGGCGGTGGAGCGTTCCGATAATCTGGGCAGGCGATACTTGAGCTGGGCAAGCTCCACCTGCACCTTGCCGTCTCCGCTGTGCGCTCGCCGCGCGAAGATGTCGAGGATGAGCTGGGTGCGGTCGATGACCCGCATTTCGGTGATGTCGCCGATGGACTTGACCTGCGCGGGGGTCAGGTCCTGGTTAAAAACAATGAGGTCGGCGCCGAGCTGCTGGGAACGGATGATGAGCTCCTTGAGCTTTCCTTCGCCGAGCAGGTATCTCGGGTTGATATCGTGCGGCCGCTGGACCACGGTGTCAAGCACGGTGATCGCGTCCGTTCGGGCGAGTTCCTTGAGTTCTTCAATGGACTCTTCCTGTTCGTGCTTGCTCTTCTTCGATACACTGACGAGGATGGCGCGGTCTTTTTTCGCGACCACAAGGGCCGATTGCGCCCGCTCCATTTCCCGTTCGATGTCTGAGATGAATTCCGCCGCATCCACGTCAAGGGCGTGCACGGACTGCGGAGGACGGATCTCATGGATGATTCCCGAGGGATTCGGCGGGACAAGATAGGCAAGCGAGATGGTCCCGGGGATCCCGTTGGGGCCGACGGCGAGCGCCGCGATCATGTCCAGCCGGAGAAGTGCCAGGTCCGTAAGGTCTTCCTGGTTCAGGGGGGTGTTTTTCAGGTGCGTATGGATGAACCGCACCCCGCGCAGGCGCCGCGCGCCAAGCCGGTGCTCCGAAAGGTCGGGGATGAGGATGTCATGGTTCGTCCCCACGAGCACGTTCCGGATGCTTCCGGAACGATCGATGATGAGGCCGACCTGACGTCCGATACCGGCTGAAGCTTCAGAGAGCGCGCGAGCGGCCTCGGGAGTGATGATCGTGTCAGGAGGCATCTTTCTGCGGTAGAGACGTTCGAGCGTCCTTATTTCAGCAGGCTTGAGGCCGGTCGTGTTGCCGTAAATAGTCGGGATAATGAGCTCCTTGAGTTATGCTGGTTCAACGTTTAGGGTTCACGGTTCAGGGTTCACGGTTGGGAAGCAGTAACTATAAACCCTGAACCGTGAACCTGACAACCTGCAGTTGCCTCTAAACAAATACAGCGCAGGCATAATGACCTGCGCCGGCAAGATCGCGTCAGACATGTATTGGCGCAATCCGGTGCTATTTTATCAGGTACACGATATCGTGTACCCGTACATGGTCCTTGACCCGTAAACCGATGATTTGACCGATCGCAGCCCGGTCTATGTGCTGATGTTCAAACTCCATGGACTCCACCGGTTGGGTGAAATCCGTGGAATGGCCTTGAATGTGGATCGAGTCGCCTGTTTTGAGCGCGCCGTTGTTGATCTGGACTATGGCCACGCCAAGATGGCTGTAATAATGGGTTACCGTGCCGATGGCCTCATCATGCCGGGCCGGTTCTTCAACGGGAGGAATACCCGGAGGCGGAGGCCCGGGTTCGATCTCAAACAGTTTGGATTGAACCGTTTGTTTGTTCTTTGCAGCGGTCTTTTTTGAGGTTTTATTTCCGGGAGCTTTCTTTTTGACAACGGCCTTTCCCGGGGATGGTTTCTTTTTCACGACTTTTTTCACGGGCGATTTCTTCCTGACGACCTTCTTTTTTACTGTTTTTATTGCGGGTTTTCGAGAAGTTGATTTCTTTGCAGTGCTTTTGCTCGCAGCTTTTTTCGGCATGGAAAACCTCCTCCGTATTCTTTGCCCATCTGGCCCGTTTCCCAAAGGCTAATTGCTTCTCATCAGGAAAAGAAAAAGCTTGACCCTTTGACAGCAAGGCAGAATGTTCCGGATTGATGCGACTTGTTTTAAACCCGCCAGAGCGGAATGCTGTGTTCATTGTCTTGAGCACTTGAGAAAATTGTAGCAAAACTGCAATAAAAAGCAAGTTAAAAAACAGGTATAAAAAGTGGAATGAACATCGTTCAGCCTTGACAGAATGGCATAAACGTGGAATAATTGCTCCAAGTGCGCGGAGGACTTAGCTGCATGGACATGTTGGGGTTCGATCTCTTTACTGTCGTCAGCGGTCTTGCCATCATAACGATGCTGATCGCGGTAGTGAAGGCGTATGACTATAAAAAATCGATCCCTGACGGTGAAGTAGGAAGAGCATGGAATGCTCTTTCATCTCTCGCAACTTTCTTTTTGATCGGTTACCTTACGACACCCTTTTTTATTGTCTTGTCTCAGGAAATAAAAGACCTCATCGTCGCGTTTATTTTTCTTTTCGGCGCCGTGTATGTGCTGATCACGCTCTGGCTTGTGCATCGGATCATCACTGTCATGAGAAGATAGAAACTATGAGAGGATGATTCGCACGGTTGGCATTGTTTTATTATTTAACAAGATAAAAGGGGTAGGGCTATTGGGGAGGAAAAGATGAAAATGGAGACAAAAATTAAAAAGGAGGAAGAGATGAAAAAGACATTGCCTGTTGTGCTGTACCTGTTGTTCATCAGTATCGCTTTGGTAATGGTTTCCACGACGGCGTTTGCCACGAACGGCATGAATCTGGAGGGATATGGACCGATCGCCACCGGAATGGGCGGCGCTTCCATGGCCTACGATAACGGGACCGCGGCGATGATGAACAATCCCGCGACGCTTGGTCTCATGCCCGAGGGCAACCGGCTTGACGTTGCGCTGGGATATCTGGGGCCAAATATCACGGCTAAGGATGAATCGAATTCATTCTCTACGACACCAGGTGCGTCATCGTCATCATCCGCAAACGCCTTCTACATGCCGGCAATCGGCTGGGTCCAAAAGGCTGGCCAAATGTCCTATGGCGTGGGCATGTTCTCCCAGGGCGGCATGGGGTCGGAATATGACGCCAACTCGTTCCTGGCATATGGTTCGGGTGAGAAGGTCCGTTCCGAGGTGAGCGTCGGAAGAGTGCTTGTGCCGTTCGCTTATGAGATAGACAAGAACTTCAGCGTCGGCGCTTCCGTGGATTTTGTATGGGCGGGGATGGACCTGAAGATGGCGATGAACGGCCAGCAGTTCTTTAATATGGCGGGGATGGACATGTCCACGCCGAATCAGCATCAATATGGTTTTGCATCCGGCAGCATGGTGGATGCTTTTGCCGGAATGTATATGGCAGGAGCTTTTAATCCTGCTAACCCTGTTCCCTGGGCCCGTTTTGATTTTTCCGATTCCAGCGCATTTACCGGCAAGGCAAAGGGGACTGGTTTCGGCGCTAAAGTGGGCGGTGTATACAAGGTGAATGACGATATCTCGATCGGAGCCGCGTATCACAGCAAAACCGCTTTAAGCGATCTGGAAACAAGCGGCGCCAAGGTGAGCTTTAACGTAAATATGGATATCGGCTATGCGACAACCGGTACTCCTAACGGCAGCTATATGCCTGCGACGATTCCACTCACCGGCAAGATCAAGGTGCAGGATTTTGAATGGCCGCAGATGGCGGGAATTGGTATGGCGTTTAAGGTGTCCAACGATCTGATGATCGTGGCGGATTACAAGTGGATCAATTGGGCCGCGGTGATGAAAGAATTCAAGATGACCTTTACCGTGGATGCAGGCCAGGCCGGCATGGCTGCGGCATTTGACAACACCGTGCTTAACGCCTCCATGGACCAGAAGTGGGATGACCAAAATGTGATCATGATCGGCGCAGCTTACAAGATTGATGCTGACTGGACACTGCGCGGCGGCATCAATTACGCCAATAACCCGATCCCTGATACCTATCTGAACGCATTGTTTCCGGCAATCGAAAAGACGCACGTGATAGTGGGCGCAGGTTATATGATCGACAAGGCATCGACCATTGATGCCTCGTTCACCTACGCTCCGGAAGTGAAGCAGACCTCCGGACCGAATGCCCCTGCTGGCGGGACCGTGACGCACAGTCAGACCAATGCACAAGTCATGTACAGCTATCGGTTCTAGCGTATTCCTTTATTTGAATCATCTGATCAAGACATGAAGAAGCAATCTCTCAGTGATGAGAGGTTGCTTCTTTTTTTGTTTCAGGTTGACTGCGTCAGACAGATGGCTTATGATTGGCACACGTGTCTGTTATGAAAATACTCTTTATAAAACTTTCCGCCATCGGCGATGTGGTGCAGACGCTGCCGGCGCTTGAGGCGATAAAAAAACTCTATCCTGACAGCGAGATCACCTGGGTGGTCGAAGAGGCCGCGGCAGGCATCCTTGAAGGCCATCCCCTTATCGGTCGCTTGCTGATTTCGCGCAGACGAACATGGTTCAGGATGCTCCGGAACCCGTTGAAGGTGGTCAGAGGGATAGGGGATATCATCCGGTTCATCCGGGGCCTGCGGAGCATACGCTACGACATTGCCATCGACTTTCAGGGGCTCCTAAAGAGCGGCATGCTCATTGGTCTCGCCCGAGCGACGCGCAAGATAGGTTTCAACAGGACGCGCGAGCTTTCGCACCTGTTCTTGAACGAGCGACTGCCTGCTTATGATATCGAGAAACACGCCCTTGAGCGATATCTCAATGTGGCGCGGTATCTCGGCGCCAGGGATCCATCTTCCCTGTGTACGCTTCCGATCGAGCGCGAAGTCACGGCAATCCGGGAAAAAATAGAAGCCATGAATTTGCAGGACAGGCCGCTTGTAGCAATGAATCCGGTGGCGCGGTGGAACACCAAACTTTGGCCTGAGAGGAGGTTCGCTGAATTGGCGGACCGTTTGGTGAAGGAGAAAAATGCCGTGGTCATTTTTACGGGGAGCCCGGAAGACCGGGCTGTCAATGATCGGATCATTTCACTGATGAGCGAAACAGCGATGAATTGGGCAGGGGAGACCACGCTCAAGGAACTGGCGGCTCTCGCGGTTCTTGCCGACCTCTTCATCTCCACCGACACCGGCCCCATGCACCTTGCGGCCGCGGCCGGGGCAAAAGTCCTGGCGCTGTTCGGCCCTACCGCTCCGTGGAGGACCGGACCGTATGGTCCATCGCATGTCGTTGTACGCACGGGGATAACTTGTTCGCCTTGTTTTCAGAGGAAATGCGAGATCGGTGTCCGCTGCATGGAGGAAATAACGGTTGAGGAAGTGATGAAACTGATCAAGGTAAAATGAACATGCAAAATGCAAAAGGTGAAGACACACTGTTTATTCTTTTCATTTAACATTTAGCATTCGAATTGAGGTTCAATGCTTCTCAGCGGTCTTCTCGATATATTTGACGATCTGGTCCAGGGACAGTTTCCGGTCGTCGAGAGCCCAGAAGAAAAAGTCATCAACGGACTTGAAAGGCCCATACGCATCACGGTGAGACGCGATAATTGTCTGTGAAGCGTTGTCGGTCACAACCTGTTTTGAAGATATCAGTTCGTCCATGAGGTTCGGAAAGTTTGCATACCAGACCCCGTAGTTTTTCCCTTTGCTCTTGCTGATCCTTTCTTTTATCATGTTCAGAATACTGCGATAAAGACCGGCCTGGTCTTTCATGGTATGCTGAGGATCGATAAGAAGGGAATGCATACCGATGGCCTGGGTTATCTCGGAGTACCGGGAATTATTGAACGAATCCTCCAGGTAGATATTGAGTTTGGCAATTTTTTCAATGTTCGAGACCAGCACCACGTCCGGCATAAGATTATTCCTCCCCCGTGCACAAATTATTACCAACTAATTTACCTCTATAGTTTATAGCATTGAATATAAAGAAGCAAGATTTTTATGTTGACGAATGGTTTGAAACGCTCCCGGGCCTCTTTTTTCGGAAGAACAAGCATGATGAGTCTGCAAAAAACCAATTTTTACACGGAGCCACAAAGATCACAAAGAAAAAAATTTCGAATTATAGAGTTTCCCCTTCGTGACTTTGTGTCTTCGTGTGAGACAGGACTTTTCCCCGACTTTATCAAATATGGTTATTGAAAAAATGGCTCAAATCGGGTAAAGTCAGCATTCATTATGTCTGCCATGAATGAAACAGGATCTACCCAATCCGGCCGGCGAAAAGGCCTCACCAGAAACGTCGTTATCCTCGGATTCGTCAGCCTCTTGAATGACGGCGCATCGGAGATGATCTACCCGCTCCTGCCGGTCTTTCTCACTGCCGTGCTGGGCGCGGGGCCCGCGGCGCTCGGGATCATCGAGGGCATCGCCGAGTCTACGGCATCGTTTCTGAAACTCACCTCCGGCTACCTGTCGGACCGGGTGAAGCGGCGCAAGGGCTGGATCGTTGCCGGTTATTCCATTTCGAACGTGATCCGGCCGCTCATTGCCGTTGCCACCTCCTGGCCCCAGGTTCTGGCGCTCCGTTTCTCGGACCGTGTGGGTAAGGGGCTGCGCACATCGCCGCGCGACGCCATCATCGCCGACTCAACGCTGCCGGAGTTTCGGGGCATGGCCTACGGGTTCCACCGGGCCATGGATCACGGCGGCGCAATTATCGGTCCGCTCCTCGCGACCGGTCTGCTTCTGGTCCTCCAAGACACTCCCCAGGAGAACCTCAAGACGCTTTTCCTGCTGTCGTTCATCCCCGGCTTGCTGGCAGTGCTCCTGCTCTTTGCCGGGTTAAAGGAAAGCCCGGCGGACGGTCCGTTGCCTGTTCCATCGAGCGGATTCAACTTCAGGGCTGCGTGGGCGGGCATGCCTGCGGGATTCCGAAAGTATCTCGCGATCGTCCTGGTCTTCACGCTCGGAAACTCGACGGACGCGTTCCTGCTCCTGCGTGCCCAGCAGCTTGGCGTGCCGATAGCGCTTTTACCCGCGATCTGGGTGGCGCTCCATGTGGTAAAAATGGGGTTCTCGGTCCCGGGCGGCATCCTGTCAGACCGAATCGGCAGAAAAAAAGTGATCGTCACGGGATGGATCGTGTACGCGCTGGTCTACGGGGGATTCGCGTTCGCGAGCAGCCAGTGGCATGTCTGGGCTTTGTTCATGGTGTACGGGATATACTTCGGTTTGACCGAAGGGGTGGAGAAGGCGCTCGTCGCTGACTTTGCCCCGACGCATCTGCGCGGCTCCGCCTTCGGCCTCTATCACCTGGCTGTGGGGTTCGGCGCGTTTCCCGCCTCGCTGCTTTTCGGCCTGGTCTGGCAGAAGTTCGGCGCGGCCACAGCATTCGGCATGGGCGCGGGGCTGGCGATGCTGGCGAGCTTGATGCTGTCGGGGCTGGCGGTCAAGACGCTGGAAATCAGAAATGGCATCTGAGGTGATAAAATATGCCATCCGAGTTTTACAAAAACGGTCATTCCCGAAGGTTTAATCGGGAATCTGATTTATGGAGCAGAGAGTACAGCGACAGATCCCCGATAGAAGCACTCGGGGATGACGAAGGAAAGAACAAAAGAAAGAGGTAAATCATGTCAACCTATACCGTGGCGATCAGCGGGGCATCAGGCGCTCCTTATGCCTACCGGGTACTTCAGAGGCTCATTAAGGAGGGGCACAACATCTACCTCTGCATTTCCGGCGACGGGCTCTCGATCCTGAACGACGAGACCGGGCTTTTGCTCAAGGGCTCGGAGACCGATATTCAGTTCGCGCTTGAGAGGCACTTCGAGGCAAAAGAAGGGCAGATCACGTACTTTGATGAAGATTATATGTACGCGACCATCGCGAGCGGGTCGGTCAAGGTGGACGCCATGGTCGTGATACCCTGCTCCATGAAAACGCTGGCGGCCATCGCGAATGGCTTTGCATCGAACCTTATTGAGCGCGCCGCGGACGTCATGATCAAGGAAAAACGGAGACTCATCCTCGTGCCGCGCGAGACGCCGCTTTCGGCCATCCATCTCAGGAACATGCTCACCCTCGCAGAGATCGGGTGCCATATCATCCCGGCCATGCCCGCATTCTATCATCACCCCAAACACATTTCAGACATGGTGGACTTCATCGCGGGAAGGGTACTTGACAGCATGGGGGTCGAGAACGATCTTTCGCCGAGGTGGGGGATATGATCTAATTGCGGAATGTGGATTGCGGAGTGCGGATTTAAAGGGCGTTGCGTTTTGAAAATTTACAATTTCAAATTTCCAATTTTCAATTTCCAATAAAGGTCAGCGATCAGTATCGATTCTGACCGTTTATGCGTTGTACTCCGTCCCGCCGCTCTCTCCGAGGTTCTTCATCCAGGTGTCGAGCGTCGTCGAGTCCTGCTTGGCGATCACCTCTTCTTCCACAAACACGGGCGCATTGATGCGGATCGCGATCGCAATGGCGTCGCTGGGACGGGAATCGATATGGAATTCCTTGTTGTTGTGCAGAAGATAGAGCGATGCGTAGAACGTATTCTCGATAAGGTCGCTGATGACCACGCGGGCGATCTCGACCTCCAGGCGGTCGAAGATAGTGACGATCAGGTCATGGGTGAGGGGACGGGCAGGTTTGACGTTGCTCATGGCCAGGGCAATGGAGTTTCCCTCCGCGGCCCCGATCCAGATCGGGAGGATCTTCTTTCCTGTTTCATCCTTCAAAACGACGATATAACTGCTGTTTCTGCTGTCGAAGAGGATGGTATTTACGTTCATCTGGACCCACATACGGGTTTGCGCCTCTTTTTATAAAATACCACACGGATTTTGCTAAGTAAAGGGATTATTTTATTGACTTTTATTGAAGATACGATATACTTTCTTGCTTGTAATGTGCATGAATTGCCTGTTTCACGGGTAATTCATGATCTGATGTCGAAGCGCGGTTCCCCTCACCTCGGTCCTCTCCCTTGGGGGATAGGAAGGAATAATGTATACCCTCGCTCCAGCGGGGAGAGGGTGAGGAAAAATCATTCATGAAACAAACCCTGACTGAAATCCTGCTCCAGGCCCTTACGCGGGCCAAAGAAAAGGGAGAACTGAAGCTCGACACGTTGCCGGCAATCACGCTTGACACCCCAAGGGAAAAGAGCCACGGAGACCTTGCCACAGCGCTTGCCATGACCCTGGCAAAGCCGGAGTCCAGGCCGCCCCGGAAGATCGCCGAGATCATTATTGCCAATATCCAGGACGAGGACGGGATCATCGCGAAGACCGAGATCGCGGGTCCCGGGTTTATCAATTTTACCTTTAAGCAGGACCGGTGGAAGAAGACGCTCTTTGACATAGATTCGGAAGGCCCCGGTTACGGACTGAAGAACATCGGCCAGGGAGAACGGGTGCTCCTGGAATTCGTGAGCGCGAACCCGACCGGACCCCTTCACGTCGGGCACGGCAGGGGCGCGGCGATCGGCGATGCCTTGGGGAATCTGCTTGCCGCGGTAGGGTATGATGTCACCCGGGAGTTCTACATTAATGATGCAGGCCGACAGGTCCGGCTTCTTGCCCAGTCGGTCTATGCGAGGTATCAGCAGGCGCTCGGCAACAATGTGCCGTTTCCCGACGACGGATACCACGGAAGCTACATCGAAGAGATCGCCCAGGGCTTCATCACGCTCCACGGCAAGAACTATCTGAATGTTCCCTTTGAGGAATGCGTTCACCAGTTCGGCGACTACGGAAAAGAAACGATGCTTGCCGACATCAGGATCGACCTTGAGTCCTTCGGCGTACGGTTCGACACCTGGTTCAGCGAGGCAGCGCTTCTCAAGGACGGCTCGGTGCAGCAGTCCATCGATGAACTGATGGAAAGCAGGAACTGCTATGAACAGGACGGTGCCCTGTGGCTGCGCTCGACCACCTTTGGCGACGATAAAGACCGAGTGGTGACGAAAAAGGACAAGAGCTACACCTATCTTGCCACGGACATCGCTTATCACCGGAACAAGCTTGGCCGGGGGTTCACGACGCTCGTGAACATCTGGGGAGCGGACCATCACGGCTATATCCCGCGCGTGCAGGCAGTGATCCAGGCCTTCGGCCATCCCAAAGATTCGCTCCATGTGCTGCTGGTCCAGCTTGTCTCGATCCTGCGCCACGGCCAGCCCGTGCCCATGTCGAAGCGGGCAGGGAACTTCGTGACGCTTCGGGACGTGGTGCAGGACGTGGGCAGCGGCGCGGCACGGTATATTTTTCTCACCCGGCGGTCCGACAGCCATCTGGACTTCGATCTCGACATTGCCAAGGAGCAGTCGCGGGAGAACCCGGTGTACTACGTGCAGTACGCGCACGCCCGGATCGCGAGCCTGTTCCGCGAGGCCGAGACCAGGAACATCAGTATCCCGAAGAGCGATGTTGTTGATCTTTCGCTGCTTGATCTCGAAGAAGAGCGGAACATCATCAAGGCGCTCGCGAAGTATCCGGAGATCATCGAAGAGGCGGCCCTGGCATACGAGCCGCACCGGCTGACGTTTTATCTCCAGGACCTCGCCGGTTTGCTGCATAACTATTATTTCAAGCACCGGGTCATTACCGAGGACCTCAACCGGACCGCCGTCAAGTTGTTCCTGATGAAACAGGTGAAGACGGTGATCCAGAGCGCGCTGAAGATCCTTGGCGTGAATGCGCCGGAGAGAATGTAGCGAGTGTAACGAGTGCGGAATGCGGAGTAATGAAAATCCGCAAGCCTGTTACTCCGCACTCCGAATTCCGCACTCCGCACTGAGAACAGTGTTCAATTTTTCTTTAATTAAAACGGACCCTGCGTCTTCCGCCCGCCTGGGCAAAATGACGACCTCCCACGGCGAGGTCAATACCCCGGTGTTCATGCCCGTGGGCACGCAGGCCACGGTCAAGACGCTTTCGCCGGCGGACCTCGTGGACCTCGGCGCGGAGATCATCCTTTCGAACACGTACCATCTGTTCCTGAGGCCGGGTCATGAGCTGATCAAGGAGCTCGGCGGGATCCAGAAGTTCATGGGCTGGAATAGACCGGTCCTTACGGACAGCGGGGGGTTCCAGGTCTTCAGCCTTGCGGAACTCAGGAAGATCACGGAAGAGGGGGTTACGTTCCAGTCCCCCCTTGACGGCGGCGCCAAGCACCTGATTACGCCTGAGTACGCCGTGGAGATCCAGGAGGCGCTCGGCGCGGACATCATCATGGCCTTTGATGAGTGCACGCCGTACCCGGCGACCCGGGATTATGCCCATGAGTCGCTTGAGCGCACGCTTCGCTGGGCAAAACGATGCCGTGATGCGAAAAAAGACACGGGCCAGGCGCTGTTCGGCATAGTTCAGGGCGGGATCTACCCCGATCTTCGAAAGCACTCCGCGGAGGCGCTTGTTGATACAGGCTTCGACGGGTATGCGATCGGCGGACTGTCCGTGGGAGAGACCAAGCCCATGATGTTCGAAATGCTGTCGGCGACGGTCCCCTCGCTTCCCGGGGACCAGCCCCGGTATCTGATGGGGGTCGGGACGCCGGAAGACCTCGTGGAAGGGGTTGACCTCGGAATCGATATGTTCGACTGCGTGATGCCGACGCGGAACGCCCGGAACGGAACGTTCTTCACCTCGTTCGGCAAGGTGGTGATCAGGAACGCCCAATACGAATGTGATCATCGACCGATCGATCCCGGGTGCGGCTGTTATACCTGCGGGAACTTCACCAGGGCTTATTTGCGGCACCTGTTCAATGCAAGTGAGACATTGGCATTGCGGCTCGGGACGATCCATAATATTTATTTCTATCTCAACCTGATGCGAAACATCAGGCTGAGCATCGGGCAGGGGAGGTTCAGGGAATTCAAAAAAGAATTTTTAACCAAAAGAGAATCGCAGGACAGTTCAATCTTCGTTGACTGAATTGTTTAGATCGAGTCGTAATAAAATGGTCATTCCCGAGGGTTCAATCGGGAATCCGGTTTTTTGAAGCAGGAAAAATAAAATCAGATCCCCGATGGAATCATTCGGGGATGACGGAGAAAATAAGGATTCCATCGACAGGAGGCAACACTATGTTTATCGCAACAGCGTATGCAATGGGAGCGCCGGGAGGCGATGCGGCGGCCCAGGGAGGCGGCGGGTATCAGGGCATCATCATGATGGTCGTGATCTTCGCCATCTTCTACTTCATCATGATCCGCCCCCAGCAGAAGAAGATGAAAGAGCACAAAAAAATGCTGGATGCGATCAAGAAGGGCGACGAGATCGTCACGGCAGGCGGCATCTATGGCACGGTCGAGGGGGTGAATCCCGATACCCTCACGGTCAAGATCGCTGAAGGCGTTAAGATCAAGGTCACCCGCGGTTCGGTGGGGGATGTCGTGAAGCCGGAAGAAGGGAAGAAGTAGATCGATCCATGGGCATTGTTGCAACAGCGGACGCATGGGCCGCAGAGGAAAACTGAAATCAGGTTTTCACTCGTGACATTCGTATAATGTGCAGCTAATCTTTGTTGCGTTTTAGGAGGCAGTATATGAAGAAGAGTATTCAATGGAGACTGGCGCTCATCGCCCTTTCAGTCGCGGTCGCTCTGTTTTTGTTCGTGCCGTCAACGCCATTGTCGGCGGGGCTGCCGGACTGGTGGAAGCAGAGCGTGCCCAAGATCTCGCTGGGACTTGACCTCAGGGGCGGCAGCCACCTGGTGATGGAGGTGGATACTGCCAAGGCAGTGGAGTCATCCGTGGACAATATTGTGGCTGATCTCCAGACCACGGCGGCGTCGCAGAAGCTCGCAGTGGTCTTCAGCAGGTCGGGTCAGGACATCACCGCAAAATGCGACGATGCAATCGCCGAGAACGTCGAGAAACTCGTAAAAGGCAGCTATGCCATCATCGACATGAAAAACCAGTCCAAGGGCGAGATGGTCTATGCCATGAAAGCGGCCGAGGTCAGGCGGCTCAAGGAATGGGCTGTCACGCAGGCGCTTGAGCGCACCCGCCGGAGGGTGGACAAGTATGGTGTTGCAGAACCTGCCATCTACCGGCAGGAGAACGATCAGATCGCGCTGCAGCTTCCGGGCGTGAAAAACCCGCAGGAGGCGATCTCGTTCATCAAGACCGCCGGCAGGCTGGAGTTCAAGATGCTGAACACCACGGATGACGCGCAGAAGGCGCTGGCAGGCGAGGTCCCTGTTGACAGCGAACTGCTCTATGGCGAGGACGTGGACGAGAGCGGTAAGGTCATCAAGCGACCGTATCTCGTGTATAGTCAGACGCTCCTGACCGGCGACCGGTTGAAAGAGGCCAAGGTCGGCATCGACCAATTCAACAAGCCGGCGATCTCCATTTCATTCGACAACGAAGGAGCGAAGATCTTCGACCGCGTCACCGGAGACAACGTGGGCAAGCAGCTGGCCATCGTGCTTGACGGGGTGGTGCACTCCGCGCCGCGCATCCAGGACCGGATCAGCGGCGGCAACGCCCAGATCACCGGGAACTTTACGCATGACGAGGCCGCGAAGCTCGCGATCGTTTTGCGCGAATCGCTTCCGGCGCCCATGAAGATCGTGCAGAACGTGACCGTGGGCCCGTCTCTCGGCCAGGATTCCATCGACAAAGGCGTGAAAGCGGCGCTGTTCGGAGGAGCGTTCGTCCTCATTTTCATGGTTGTTTACTACCGGATGTCGGGGCTTATCGCGGACTATGCCGTGGTCCTGAACATGGTGCTGCTCCTGGGCGCCATGGCGCTCCTGAATGCAACGCTCACCCTGCCGGGCATCGCGGGCATCATCCTTACCATCGGCATGGGCGTGGACTCGAATGTGCTGATGTTCGAGCGCATTCGCGAGGAGATCCGCGCAGGCAAACAGCCGAGGCCCGCGGTCGACTCGGGCTACGACAAGGCGTTCCTGACGATCCTCGACTCGCATGTGACCACGCTTATCACGGCGGGAGCCCTGTTCCTGTTCGGTACGGGCGCCATTAAGGGATTCGCCGTGACGCTCAGTCTCGGCATCATCATCAACCTGTATTCCGCCCTTGTCGGCACCAAGGTGATCTTTGATATCATCAACTCGAAGTGGAAGCTGGAGAAATTGAGCATTTAAAGAAAAAATAATCAAGATTTACCACAGAGTACACGGAGGTAAGTCCGTTCTTTATAATAGCTTTTCTCCGAGCCCTCTGTGATCTCTGTGGTTAAAATAATTGTATTTTGGAGGTTGAAATGCTTCAAATATTGCATAAGACAAATATCGATTTCATGGGCTGGAAAAACGTCTCATTTGCCGTCTCGGGCCTGCTGATCGCCCTCGGCATCGTCGGTCTGATCCAGGTCAGCCGGGGCAAGGCGAACCTCGGCATCGACTTTGTGGGCGGCACCACAATGCAACTCAGCTTCAAAGAACAGATGCCGGTGGAAAAAGCGCGCGCTGCCCTCGATAAGAACGGATTCATAGGCGCCTCAATCCAGCAGGTCGGAGAAGGGAACAAGATCCTGATCAGGCTCCGGGAGTCCGAGGGGACATCGGAAAAGATCCAGAACCTCTTCAGGCAGGAGTTCCCGAACAATGCCTTTGAGGTCGATAGCATCATGGAGATCGGGCCGGTGATAGGCAAGGCGGTCCAGCGCGACGCGCTCGTGGCCATCACGGTCTCGATGATAGCCATCATTCTCTATATCGCGTTCCGGTTCGAGTTCAAATTCGGCGTGGCAGCCGCTATTGCGACCATGCACGATGTTTTTGCCGTTCTCGGTATCTTCTACATTTTGAATTGGGAGATCAACCTGCTGATCGTGACCGCGCTGCTTACGCTTGCGGGTTATTCTCTCACGGACACGGTGGTGGTCTTCGACCGGATCAGGGAGAACCTGAAGCGCAACAAGAAGGATGCGTTGCCTCAGCTGGTGAACTACAGCATCAACGAAGTGCTGTCCCGGACGATCATCACTTCGCTCACGGTGGTCATCGTGCTCATCCCGCTCGTACTCTTCGGAGGAGAGGTGCTGCATGATTTCTCGCTTGCGTTGCTCATGGGCGTGATTATTGGGACCTATTCGTCGATTTTCGTGGCCAGCCCCATCCTGGTGGTGTGGCAGGCAAAGTTGGGCGGACGATTGATCACGAAGTGAGGTGTAATGGGTCTTCTAATCATAGATTTTACACCAACTGAGTTGTCATCCCCGGACGGTTCCATCGGGGATCTGGTTCTTATACCGGATTCCCCCCGGCTACAAGCTTACCGGGGCAGGCTTATGAGGCCTCGGGAATGACCATCGAGACCTGTAATAACGATTGATGTCAAACAATCATACGCCTGTCATAACGATCGCCGGCGCCGATGCCTCGGTGCTTGTGGAAACCGATCTCATGCAGCTGACGTGCGGGACCCGCGGCTGCGATTCCACCTGTTGCAAGGCGAGCGCTCCGATCGTCCTTAATCCCTACGAGATTGCACTCGTTTGCCGCGAAAGCGACATGAGCTATGAAGACCTGCTCGACGTTGTCGATACAGAGCGGGCAAACGGTTTTCCTCTGGTCATGCTGCCGCGTGACCCTGTTTGCCACTTCTGGACGGAGAACGGCTGCCGCATCTATAAGGCACGGCCGCTGGCATGCAGGCTCTTTCCGATAGGTCGCGTGTATAACGACATGCAGTCCAGGTTCGTCCTTCCGGGACAGAATCTTTGCGACGGTCTTGCGACTGAGCCCGCAGGAACCGTGGATGATTACCTAAAGACCCAGGATGCAGCCCTGCAGATCCGGATGGCGGACCGATGGATCGATTTTGTGAATGAGATCGAAAAGCTGCCGCTTCCGGATAAACCGGTCACCTCTGTTGCATTCCACCTGTTCGTCTACAGCCCTGACACACCGCCTGCTCCTTCCTCCGGGATCGCCGACGCATTAACCTCTCCTGAAGAACGCTTCATCCTGCGCCTTGAAACCGCGTTGGCCCAGTTGCCCCGCTTCCTTTGTCGTAGCTAACGTTATCAGAGAGATAGTCCGCCGGGTCTCAGGCATAACTTCACTTGACATGCCCGGCAGGGGGCACTATTATAATGTGCGGGTCAAAGCGACATCGTGAAGACCATCGCTCAAAAAAAATGAGTTACCTAAATAAAATCATCTCACTTTCCGTGCTTCTGATAGTTTCAGCGTGTGCGGCCGGCAAGACGCCCCATCCCGGCATACCTGATGCGCTTTCTTCGAGATTCACGCTGACTGCTGACGATGCTGAACAAGGATTCAAGGAAGGCCGGGACGCTTGTAAAGCGGGAAACGCCGAGAACGCACTCATCATCGCGCACCGGATCAGTGAACTCTATCCGGATACTCCCTGGTATAAACGTTCATTGTTCCTTACGGAACAGGCACTCATCCAGCTTGACCGGCCCTCCGAGGCCAACGCGTCCATGCTCCGCGTGCAGGCGGAATATCCCGAGCTTGCCGACTACGCTGTCTTTCTGCTGGCGGATTATCACTTTGCCAAGGCCCGGTATTCGGAGGCGGCCGCCTTGTACGAGCAGGTGAGCGAGCGGTATCCCGGCAGTTCGCTTATCGCGCGCGCAGCGTTCAAGCGGGGCCAGGCGCTTCTCGAATCGTACGCCTATCCCGAGGCCGCAGTGGTCTTCGAGGAATTCCTGCAGAACAATCCACGCTCCGAATTCGCGCCTGCCGCCGGTCTGGGACTCGGACGCGCACTGACCGCGGAAGCGGACCTTGCGCGGGCAGTGCGGGCCTACCAGGATGTCTGGGTAAGATATCCCGGCGATCCGAACGACCAGCAGGTTGAAAAAGCACTTTCAATCCTTAAGGCAGGCGGTGTTGAAATCCCCGAACTCGCATCCGCAGAATTATACGAACGCGGCAGAAATCTGTTCCGGATCAGTCTGCATGACAAAGCAGTTGAGACCTTCACGAAATTTCTGGATAAAGAACCGGACTCCCCGGACCGGCCGGACGCGCTCTATCGCACCGGGGTATCGCTTTATTATCTCGGGAAACGGGGAGAGGCCTCGGTCATCCTTGAAAAAATGATACGGGAATATCCCTCCGATGAGAGGGTCTCCGAGGCGCTCTACTGGCTGGGGAGGTCTTACAGCAAGCTAGGCGACTGGGACCGGGGGGTGCAGACCTTCCAGAAACTTCTTGATGACTTCCCCGGGAGCGAATGGTGTGATGACGCACTATTCCTTACCGGTAACATCTACCGGGAAGCCGGTGATATGGAGAAGGCGCTTCAGTATTACACCAGACTGGTGAAAGAGTATTCCGACAGCAAGTTCGCGGACAGCGCCATCTGGTGGAAAGCATGGTGGCACTACACTTCCGGCGACTATGTGAACGCGGAAAACACCTTCCAGGACCTAATCAACCGCTATCCCCGATCGTTCCTGGTGAATCAGGCCCGCTACTGGCAGGGCAGGACAGCGGAAAAACGTGAAGAGACCGCCCAGGCAGTTGGATACTACAGGCAGGTTCTCAAGAAAGGCCCCTATACCTACTACGGGCATCGGGCAGCCGAACGAATGGCGGCGCTGGGATCTGAAGCGGGTGTACAGACAAACGATGCCGCCGATACGGCGACCGCGTTCGTTGAAGCCCCGTTTATTGATGACGAGCCGGATGATTTTGGACGTGAGAATGAGCCCGCTCTCTGGACGGAAGAAATAATGCAGATGCTCTCGTCGGAACAACCGTTCAGAAAGATCTTTGAGCTCGTGCATCTTGATATGAAGGCAGAGGCGGCAGCGGAATTGTGGTCGCTGAAGGACAAGGTGCCGAGAAGGCGCATCGCTCTCATGGAATTAAGCAAGGTTTTTTTCGAGCTGGGAGATTATTATCGCTCCCTTATCATCGTGCTTCGGGGTTACGAACGCTTTCTTGAGCGTCCGACACCCGGCATGACTGATAATCTGTGGCTCCTTGCTTATCCGCAGGGCTACTGGGACAGCATCGTCACGTATGCCGGAAAGTTCAAGCAGGACCCCTACTTTATAGCCGCCATTATCAGGGAGGAGAGCCAGTTCCGTCCCGATGCGCTCTCTTCCGCCGGAGCGCGGGGGCTGATGCAGGTGATGCCGGCCACCGGGAAGTGGGCCGCCCAGCTGAACGGGCTTCCAGAATTTGATCGGGAAAAGCTCTTTGACTCCGACACAGCCATCAATATCGGGACCTGGTATGTCAGTCATCTCATGAAACAGTTCCGGAACAACCCGCTCCTGGTTGCGGCGGCCTATAACGCGGGACCCGAGGCGGTCCAGGGATGGATCGCAAAGAACGGGTCGCACGGAGAGTGGGACTTGTTTGTCGAGATGATACCCTATGCCGAGACCAGACGCTATGTGAAAAAAGTGTTGCGTAACTATGCCGAATACAAGCGGATCTACGCCAAGACCACAGGAGTTGCGGATTAAGTCGGGGGAAGACGACATGAAAGACCTTGCGGAAAAATTTACCGAGATCGAGAGAAGGATCAAGAAGCTGGTGGACGAAAATCGTTCACACAAGAAGCGCGTTCGGGAGCTTGAAAAGGAGCTTGCCCAGTCGCGTCATGACACAAAGAAGTCGGCTCAGGTTCAGGATAAGCATCTCGACCTCAGGAAGAGGGTCGAGAAAATACTCAAGGACCTTGAGGGGGTTGAGACCAAGAAGGCTGATTCCGTCAGGTAGCTTGTGACGCATTCAGGCGACGACAGGGCACGAACAAAGCTTGGTTGATTAAAACGGATCGAATAACTGCCCAATGGGGACGCCCTCTTTTCATACTAATCAGACAAGGATCGTTGCAGACACATTTCTTTATGAACATCGTTACAGCTCGCAATCTCATAAAAGACTATAACGGCTTCCGGGCAGTTCCGTAGGTTGGGCTGAACGTTCTTTGTAAAGCCCAACGTGTTAACCGGGAAGCTGTTGGGCAAGATGAGTCGTTTTGCCCAACCTACGCGACTTTGGCATGAATCGTGATTGGATGAGATGTTGAATTGGCAAGAAGAACTTCCTGTACGTATGAACTTGCGAGGAAATCGAAATGTGTAAGTTTCATATCAGTAGGTTCCTCTCATTGATCATGGACATTGTACGATTTGCGGGGTGTTTCGATGCGGCTATCGAGGTGAAGGGGATCGCCGAGTATTGCAGTTGACGGCTTCCTTTTTCATATGTTATTATACGTCATAAGAACAAGGAGACACATAATGTTATCGACCCTGAAAGAGGCCATGAAGACACTGAAAACCACACAACCGCTCCAGAAACGAAAAAAAAGCGTTTCTGACGGCATGCTGGGAAAGTATGCAGACATTCTGCCGAAGGAAAAGATGTCCGCACAGTTCGTCCGGGAGCAGCGGGCATCTGCCTATGGTAAGGTGAAGAAGTAGCTCATGGATATCCCCAAGGTCCTCCTTGATACGGATGTTGTCGTCAACTGGCTGGTTCAGGAGCTTGAAACTCAATCTGGAAAAGAGCTCTGGAAAGCACCGCATGAAATCGTGCGGCGTGCTGAGAATAAGTCGATATCCGCTTTCATCTCTTTGACGACCCTCATGGAAGTCCGGTATCTTCTGCGGAGAAAGAAGGCTTTTTCGTCAAGCCAGGTAGAGGAAGATCTTGCCGAAATCACCTCAGTCATTGATGTTCTAATTCCAGATGAAATCAGCCTGCTTAAGGCAAATACCTTACAGGCGGTGTACCCTTTGGATCCCTTTGATGCAATCCACCTTTCTCTCTGCATGGGACTGGAACCCATGACCCTCGTATCTCGTGACAGTGTCTTCATTTCTTTATCGAAAAAATTAGTCCTTGCACAGACTCCTGAAGAGTTCATCGGTTCTCTCTAACAGCTGCAAATCATTTCCCATGGACATCGTCACTGCACAAAATCTCATAAAAGACTACAACGGCCTTCGCGCCGTCGATGGTATCGACTTTGCCATTCAACAGGGTGAGTGCTTCGGCTTTCTTGGCCCGAACGGGGCAGGGAAGACCACGGTCATGCGCATCATTTCCTGTTTCATGCCGCCGACGTCGGGCACGGTCACGGTCTTCGGCAGGGACGTTACTGTTGAGCAGAGCGACATCAAAGCCCGTCTCGGCATCATGCCGCAGGATGACAACCTCGACCCTGATCTATCCGTGACCGAGAACCTCGTTGTGTATGCGAGGTACTTTGATATCAAGAAGAAAGGCAGTATGCGGCTTGTCCGCGAGCTGCTTGAATTCGCGGAGCTCCAGGACAAGGCGAATGCAAAGATCGACCAGCTTTCCGGCGGCATGAAGCACCGGCTCCTGCTCGCCCGCTCGCTCGTGAACAACCCTGAGATCCTGCTCCTCGACGAACCCACGACCGGACTGGATCCGCACAGCAGGCGGGCGGTCTGGGACAAGCTGAACACGCTGAAATTCCAGAATACCACGCTCCTGCTCACGACCCATTACATGGAAGAAGCGGAGAAACTCTGCGATCGCGTAGCGATCATGGACTCGGGAAAGATCGTGACGATCGACTCTCCGGCGAACTTGATGGTACTGCACGGCGGCAACCTTGAAGGAGTGTATCTCAAACTGACGGGGAGGAGCCTTGCGGATTAAGCGCGTATTCAGCGTCTGGCAACGGCACTGGCTGGTCTATACCAAACTGTATAAGACGAGCTTTGCGCTCAACTTCTTCGAACCGGCCCTGTACCTGGTGGCGATGGGATTCGGTCTCGGCGCATTCGTGCAGGACATCCATGGCCGGCCCTATATCAATTTTATTGCGCCGGGCATTGTGGCGTCCTCATCGGTCTTTGCGGCGGTTTACGAATGCACCTATGGCACCTATATTCGCATGACGTTCCAGAAGACCTTTGACGCCATCCTCGCGACGCCGGTGAACCTCGATGATCTTGTTGCAGGGGAGCTCATCTGGGGCGCTACCAAGAGCGTGATCTTTGGAATTACAATAATGATAGTGATCGCCCTGTTCGGTCTTGTTGATTCGCCTCTTATCCTGCTTGCGATACCATTTGTCTTCCTGGGCGGGCTTATCTTTGCCGAACTTTCGGTCATGTTCTGCGCGATGGTGCCGGGCATCGATTCATTCAGTTATTTCTACACGCTCTTCATGACCCCGCTGTTCCTTTTTTCCGGCATCTTTTTCCCGCTGGATGCCATGCCGCACGTGGTTGCCCGTCTCGCCTTCTTTTCGCCGCTGTATCACCTTGTCAATATCTGCCGCGCCTTTTCAGCGGGCAGCATAAGCACCGAGATCGGGAGTATGATATGGCTTGTCGTTGCTGTTATCCTGCTTGCACCGTTCCCGTTCAAATTTATGAAGAAGAAGATCATTGTATAAGCTGACGGCTGTTAATGTTATTTCATTTCTAAACTTGACACGTTAGTGAAAATCTTTGTCGCACGCCATTCCCACTTATCTGTCATTCCCGAGCGTTCCTATCGGGAATCCGGTTATTCTTTCAACACCAGATCCCCGATAAAGGCATTCGGGGATGACAGTTTATTGGTTTGCGGCTAAAGGCTGCGCTGTGATGAGTAAATACGACACGGACAGGTAAGTGTGTTATAATTTCAAAAGTCAGAGAGTGTTCATAATGAGTGAGGTCGATTTACATGGATAGTACAAAATTTAATGACAAGGTCCAGTCCGTAATCAAAGAACCATTAACAGCACAAGGGGTCCAGATTTTACAGGTGAATCTTGGATACCGATGTAACATGGCGTGCACCCATTGCCATGTATCCGCTGGTCCCGCCCGATCGGAATCAATGCCGCGGGAGACCGTGGAGGAGGTGCTGCGCGTTCTGTCCGATAACCCGATTGAGACTCTGGACATTACCGGAGGGGCTCCGGAACTTCATCCTCATTTCCAAATGCTCGTTACCCGCGCGAAGATGGCAGGTAAAAAAGTAATCGTTCGCACGAATCTTTCCGTATTACTGGAAAAGGGGCAGGAAGGTCTTCCGGAATTTTACCGGGACCACGGTGTGGACCTTGTCGCTTCGCTTCCCTGCTACCGGGAAGAGAACGTTGACGCGGTGAGGGGCAGCGGAGCTTTTAACAAGAGCATCAGGGCCCTTCGCGTTCTTAATCGCGTGGGATTCGGAATCGGGCCGGACGGCCGGTCGATCACCCTGGTCTACAATCCCCGGGGCGCTTTTCTGGCGCCTGCGCAGCGCGCACTGGAAGCGGATTATAAGAGAGAGCTGATGTGCCGACATCAGGTGACATTTAACCGTTTGTTCGCTTTTACCAATATGCCGGTGGGAAGATTTCGAGAGGCACTGATCAGAAATGATAATCTGGAAATCTACCAGGAAATGCTTGCTTCGGCGTTCAATCCCGCCACGCTCGAAACCGTCATGTGCCGTTCACTGGTGAGCATTGGATGGGACGGCCGACTGTATGACTGCGATTTTAACCAGGCGCTCGGTCTTGGCGTGGATCGCGGTGTTCCGACGCATATCAGTGACTTTGACCATGCCGCACTTTCCCGGCGTACTATTTCCGTGGATGACCATTGCTTCGGGTGCACGGCAGGGCAGGGGTCGTCATGTTCAGGCGCGATGACATTGCACATGGCCGCCTGCTGAAGAATACTTGAACTACTGAGGTTCAACGTTCCAGGTTCACGGTTCAAGGTTGGAAAACCGTTTAAACCATGAACCGTGAACCTGACAACCTGAGTAATAAGGACCCATGCATGGAACAGCATCCCTTAATTTATCCTCAAGACGACCATAATCAGAGGCTTCTCAACAATGTACATCCCGCAGGATGGAGAAACCCCGAGCCTGCTCCGAGATATAACCTTGTAGTGATCGGCGCAGGCACGGCGGGGCTGGTAACTGCTGCCGGGGCGGCAGGGCTGGGGGCAAAGGTCGCGCTCATTGAACGTCATCTTATGGGTGGGGATTGCCTGAATGCCGGTTGCGTCCCCTCAAAGGGGCTCATCCGGGCAGGCCGCGCCGCTTACGCGGTGAAGACTGCCGGAAAATTCGGCATAACCTGCGGCGCAGGCGCAGGGATCGATTTCGGCAGGGCCATGGAACGCATGCGGCGGATCAGGGCCGGGATCAGCGCACATGATTCTTTTGAACGGTTCAGCAAAGAGCTCGGCATTGACGTCTTTCTCGGCAAAGGAACATTCATCGGTCCCGACAGTATCGAGGTGGACGGCCTGCGACTTCGCTTTAAAAAAGCCGCCATCTGCACCGGCGCGCGGGCAGCTGCCCCGCCTATTCCCGGGATAGAGGAGACGGGATACCTTACCAATGAGAACGTCTTCTGGCTGACCGGGCTTCCGAAAAGACTCCTGGTGATCGGCGGCGGTCCCATCGGCTGTGAGTTGTCCCAGGCTTTTGCCCGCATGGGAAGCGAGGTGACCATCATTGAGACTGCCAACCATCTGCTTGTACGCGAGGACGCTGACGCCGCGGAGTTGGTCCAACAGTCCATGCTGCGTGACGGCGTCAAACTGTCCCTGAACGCGAAGATCCTGAAAACGGAGAAGCGGGGCGCTGATAAGGTCATCACGCTTGAGCAGGGAGGAAAGACGGTGGAACTGACCGGAGACGAGATACTGGTAAGCGTGGGCCGTGCCCCGAACGTGAACGGGATGGGTCTTGAAGCAGCGGGGATCGCCTTCGATCCGGGGACGGGTGTGATGGTGAACGATATGCTCCAGACATCAAACCCGCGCGTGTATGCTGCCGGGGACATTTGCTTTCCTTACAAGTTCACGCACACCGCCGACGCCCTGGCGCGCATCGTGATCGCGAACGCGTTGTTCAAGGGCAGACAGAAGACGTCCTCCCTTGTGGTCCCCTGGTGCACGTACACGGACCCGGAAGTGGCCCATGTGGGAATGTACGAAACAGACGCTCATGACAAGGGGATCGAGGTCCTTACGCTTACCGTGCCCCTTTCAGAAGTTGACCGGGCGCTTCTGGATGGTGAAGCCGAAGGGTTTGCCAGAGTGCATTTGAAGAAGGGGAGTGACAAGATACTCGGCGCTACCATTGTCGCGAGCCATGCAGGTGAAATGATCAATGAACTGTCTCTTGCCATCACCGCGGGGCTCGGTCTTTCGGCCATCGGGAAGACCATCCATCCCTATCCAACCCAGGCCGAAGCAATCAAGCGGCTGGCTGACGTGTACAACCGGACGAGGTTAACACCGTTCATCAAGAAGCTTTTCACGGCATGGTTGAAATGGCAGCGATCATAAAAGGCAGGAGATATTTTGGGTAGCAAAAAGCTCATTCTCGCGGTAATCATTGCAGCGCTCATCGCGCTGTTCTTCGTATTCGACCTCGGAAGGTTCCTTACCCTGGAATCGCTCAAGGCCAACCGCGATGCGCTGACCACGCTCTATCAGAAGAACCGTTTCGCAATGGCCGGTGCATTTATCGCCATCTACATCATCCAGACAACGCTCTCTCTACCCGGAGCCGCGATCCTCTCCCTCGCGGCAGGCGCCATATTCGGCGCTGTCATGGGGACCCTGTACGTCAATATCGGCGCCACAATCGGCGCGACCCTGGCCTTCTTGGTGGCCCGTTATCTGTTCCACGATGTGATTGAGAACAAATTCGGACCGCGTCTTGAAAAAATAAACAGGGAACTCGAGACAAGAGGGTTCAACTACCTCCTGTTTCTGCGGCTGGTCCCGGTCTTCCCCTTCTTCCTGATCAACCTCGGGGCAGGACTCACGAAGATCCCTCTGCGCACATTCTTCTTTGGGACCATGATCGGCATTATTCCTGGCAGTTTCGTATTCTGCAACGCCGGCGCCAGCCTTGCCACGATCACCAGCATGAGCGAGGTCGCATCGCCCCGTGTGCTCTGGTCCTTTGCCCTGCTGGGACTATTCGCCCTGGCGCCTATGCTATATCAGAAGTTCAAACGGAAACAGGAGGGAGTCAAGCAATGACAGATATGGTGAAACTGGAAAAGCTTGCGAAACTGGTCCGCTACTGGAGCCTGGTTTCGACAACCGAGGCAGGCTCCGGACATCCCACCTCGTCCCTTTCCGCTGCTGATCTGATGGTTGGTTTGATGTTCGGCGGCGCGTTTCGGTTCGACGCGGACAGACCGAAGCACCCGAACAATGACCGGCTGATATTTTCAAAGGGCCATGCATCGCCTCTCTTTTACGCTCTCTGGCTTGCCGCCGGGAAGGTGACCGTAACGGAGATGATGACCTTGCGAAAATTCGGCAGTCCTCTGGAAGGCCATCCGACACCGGCGTTTACGTATACTGAAGCGGCAACCGGTTCGCTCGGTCAAGGGCTTTCGATCGGCGTGGGAATGGCCCTGAACGCGAAGTATCTCGACAAGCTTCCCTACCGCACCTATGTGCTGCTCGGCGACAGCGAGATGGCCGAGGGATCACAATGGGAGGCCATGGAGATCGCCGCGTATTACAAGCTGAATAACCTCGTCGGTGTTCTCGACGTGAACCGGCTTGGACAGCGCGGGGAGACCATGTATGGCCACGATATGGACATCTATAAGAAAAAAGCTTCCGCTTTTGGATGGGAGCCGATCGTTATCGACGGGCATCATTTGCCGCAGGTCCTTACTGCCTATGAACAAGCAGGGAGGGTCCATGATAAGCCGGTCATGATCATCGCAAAGACCGAAAAGGGGAAGGGCATATCGTTCATCGAGGGCAGGAACGGCTGGCACGGCAAGGCGCTCAAAAAAGATGAACTCCTTCGCGCGCTTGAAGAGCTCGGTCCGCTTGATCTAACGATCCGCGGCGAGATGCAGAGACCGGAGGATGTCAAGCCGAAGAACCGGAAAGCTGAGAAGGCCAAACCGCTCTCGTACGACGGGGGCAAGCCGGTGTCCACAAGGCATGCCTACGGCACAGCGCTCGAGCGGATATACCCTCAGTATCCTGATATCGTTGTTCTGGATGCCGAAGTCGGCAACTCGACCTTTGCCGAGATATTCAAGAAGACCTGGCCTGACCGGTTCTTCGAGATGTTCATCGCGGAGCAGAACATGGTCGGCTCCGCCCTGGGCCTGTCACTGCGCGGGAGGATCCCGTTCGTGTCCACCTTCGCCGCATTTCTCACGCGTGCTTTTGACCAGATAAGGATGTGCCAGTACTCTGATTCCAACATCAAGTTCTGCGGATCTCACGCGGGCGTATCAATAGGGGTGGACGGTTCTTCGCAGATGGGGCTCGAGGACATCGCCATGTTCAGGACCATTCTGAACAGCGTGGTCCTGTATCCCTCGGACGCGGTGTCCGCGGAAAAGCTGGTGGAAGAGGCGGCACGGCACAAGGGGATCGTCTATCTCCGTACGACACGCGAAGACATGCCGATTCTTTACCGGAACGACGAGGTGTTCCGCATCGGCGGCAGCAAGGTCCTGAAGAGAAGCACGAAGGATGTCGCCACGGTGGTCGCGGCAGGGATCACGCTTCATGAGGCCCTCGCTGCCCATGACGAATTGAAAAAGGACGGTATCTTCATCACGGTGATAGACCTGTACAGCATCAAGCCCATCGATGTTCGGACGCTTACCGAGGCCGCGCGGGCCACGAAGAGGATCATTACCGTGGAAGACCATTTTGCCGAAGGGGGCATCAATGAAGCGGTCAGGAGTGCGCTCGCCGGCGTTGCCGTCGCCATTCATTCCCTGGCAGTGCGAAAGATGCCGAAGAGCGGGCAGCCGAAGGAACTTCTTGACTATGAAGAGATATCGAGAAAAGCTATCATAAAAAAAATAAAGGAGATTCTATGAGACCGAGCAATATGAAAACAAGAATATTTCTGGATGGAGGGAACCCAGAAGAAACGAAAGCAGTGCTCGAACAGATCGGGTTTCTTGACGGACAGACCACCAACCCCACGCTTATCGCGAAAAACCCGGAGGCCCGGAAGCGGTTGGAGCAGGGTAGCAAATTCAGCAAGGAGGAGATATTCACCTTCTACCGGGAAGTCGTCAATACGTTATCCAGTCTCATCCCCCAGGGTTCGGTTTCCATCGAGGTCTATGCCGATGCAGCAACAAATGCCGGGGAAATGCTGAAGCAGGGCAAGGAGATGTTCGACTGGGTCCCGAACGCTCACATCAAGTTTCCCACGTCCCGGGAAGGCCTGAAGGCGGCAGAGCAGGCTGTCAAGGCCGGGCTCCGGGTGAATATGACGCTGGTGTTCACCCAGGAACAGGCCGCGGCAGTGTATGCGGCAACACTGGGTGCGCGCAAAGAACAGGTGTTCCTCTCGCCGTTCATCGGCCGCCTCGATGACCGCGGAGAGAACGGCATGGACCTGATCGCCAACATCATCAGGATGTATCAGCAGGGCGATGGCCACGTGGAGGTGCTGACCGCGAGCGTCAGGAGTCTCGACCATTTTTTGTATGCGCTCAAACTCGGCTCCGATATCATCACCGCACCGTTCGAAATGATCAAGATATGGGGGGAGAAGGGGCTCACCATCCCCGGCAATGAGTACCACTATGACACAAAAGGACTGAAGGCGATCCTGTACCGAGATTACGATCTCTCGAAGCCCTGGGAATCCCATGACATCAGACATGACCTGACGGAAAAGGGCATGGAAAGGTTTTCGGCGGACTGGAACGCGTTGATAAAATAAGTATGCGCAAAACAACGGGAAGAGCGTCCACATTTCCTGGGATGATGAGCGGTGCGGCATCCCATCGCACAGAGCCTTTGTGATGAGAAGATTCTTTCCGGCAAGACATCGGACTATCCAGAAGCGCGCTTTATTGATTTGCCTTGATTTCTCCCGAAGCACGTGGTATAGATGATTCATGGAAAAACATCGATGGTGATGAGGTATGAAGCATAAAGCAGATAAAAGCATCAATAAGCGTCACCCGGCGAACGTGAAGACAGCGAAACCTGTTTGCGGAACTCTTTCATACTTGGCTGAATGCAGGGGCGTCACGCAGAAGGCCGGCTCGATCCGGTCGGCGCCTCCTGAAAGTATCGACAAGATCGTAAGAAAATAGCCCGCCGTCCGAGCGTCACGGCGGGTTTACTGTTTTTTAAGGTTCTTCGCGACGAAAGGTTGAGTCAACAATGTGCGATCTGAAGGCGTATGTGAAAAAGCAGGGCAAAGAGGAACTGCTCCTTGAGTCGGTGAATAGTATTCGCGTTGAGAACGGCGAGGTCGTGATGCGCAACCTGTTCGGTGAGGAAAAGAAGATACGCGGAGCAGTGAGTGAGGTTTCCTTGGTCAAGAACCGTGTTGTGGTGGAAGCGTCCTGATATATGTTGACGCAAGTAGTATAATATTTCAAGGTGCGTAATCAGTCCAGTCTCACACAAAGCCACGAAGTCGCAAAGAAAGGCTTCAGGCCTTGTGTTTAAAGCGGATAGGATTTATTGAATTTCTTCGTGTCTTTGTGCCTTCGTGTGAGCAGATGGTTATAAGATCCTGAGAAGTTCCATGTTAAGAAGATGAGCAAAGAAGAGTTTCACGCCTTTTCAAAACGGTTATCTCCGCTACAATGGATAGCTCCTGCAGTCCGAACTCCTTCTTGAGAAGTCCAATATTGGAACGGTGCTGACCTATTGCGGCGGAAAGGTCTTTGGGATTTACCTGAAAAGTCACCATACCTGCCTTAGTCCTGCTCAAGCGCAATGCGGACCGCATTTTATCCAATAAGATCGAAGATTCCACCAGTTGCCTGAAAGCAGGATGATACGGCCCGGCTATGATCGTGCCGGGTTTTTCCAGTTCCTCTGTCGGCTGCAGCCCGATCCTTATCACGTCGATTCCCGCCAGTTCGAATCTTTCAAGGGCATCCCGACACAACGCCACTGCATCATCAAGCGAGAGCGGTATATAGCGCCCTGACGTATACAGGTCTTCAAGCGGTGTGTCTTTGATCACGAGAGCGGGATAGATCCTGACAAAGTCAGGCCTGAGCCCAATGACCGTGCCCACTGTTTTCATGAAACCATCGGCAGAATCACCGGGCAAACCGGGCATCAGCTGAAGGCCGATCAGGAAATCATAGGATCTTATCAGGCTTACCGCATTCACGGTATCGGTTGAAGTATGACCACGGCCGGAACGCGTAAGAACCGCATCATCCATAGATTGGACGCCGAGCTCAAGGGTGGTGACGTGATATTCCTTGAGCAGTGTGAGGACTTTGTTTGTGATGCAATCGGGCCGGGTGGAGAGACGGATGCCCTCGATTGTACCTGCGGTAATGAATGGCTGGACAGCGGTGAGATATGCTTTCTGCGTTTCAAACGGAAGGGCCGTAAAGCTTCCGCCGTAAAATGCCACGTGTGCGGGTTTCTCTGAGCTGCTGATGGCGAGGTACTCGGTTATCTTCTGAGGGATTGCTGAAGGAGCAACCGGCTTAGTTTGCCCGGTAATGTTCTTCTGGTTGCAGAACACGCATTGGTGCGGGCAGCCGGAATGAGGGATGAAGAAGGGGATGATCATGGTCGTATTGTACCGAAAAAATCAATGGGCGGATAGAGTTATTGTGGAGAAAACTGAATGAGCGGTGTGATGGTGGAATTGCAGCGTCAGTTCGGTCAACGCCGCCGTGCGGGGCGTGTTTCTCAGCGACCCTCTCGACGGCGTGGTTGAAACGTCTACGATGCTTTTTCAAGGCGTTCCGCCACCCAGACTTTGATAATTGACTGGCGGGGGACTCCGAGACGTTTTGCCTCTTTGTCCAATAATTGGATCATCCACACAGGGAAATCGACGTTTACTCGTTTCTGCTCCCGCTCGGGCCTTTTTGCCTTTTTCAAATCAAGGTGCTTCAAAATATCCGCACCTTCATCGAATTTCTTGTCGAAATCACGCGCTTTCACTTTCATATATATCCACCTCCTCTTTCCTAGATCGTCGCACCGATATAATTCTTACCTTATCGCCTCGATAGGTGATGACTCCCGACCAATGCTTCCCCTCTATCGTTGCAATCACCAGGTATCGTGGCTCATCAATGGTTTGAACGGGGATCTCAATGAGATCGGGGTCATCCCACAAAGCTTTCGCTTCATGGAAATCAAGCCCGTGCTTTTGTTTGTTGCTTTCGCTTTTCTTGGGGTCGAATTCGAATTCCATGGTATAGAAATTATACCTTAATTATACCGGCTGTCAAATGAATATTTTAAGGTTTTTGGAGGGGGATCGGTCGTGATTCGCTACTATTTGGAAAGAAACGTCGACAATACTATGGATATCCAACGTACAATAGCAGGCTGACACCTATAAAACCAAGGCTTCCAATAAGTATGCCTGTAATGCCTCTGCTGGTCTTCCGTCCAATAATGCCTAAAGATAGTGAGAATAAAAATATGATGAAGAAGAACCAGAGAGAATTCCACCATGTTGCTTCAGGAGCAGAAAAACAGATCAGAAACCAAGCCAAACCGACGATAGCGAATACGGCGCCTACCGTGCCGCACGTCCTTTCTAAAGTATTCACAATTAGAGATCGCCTTTCATGCCGTTATATATCGCCCCATTCCTGCGGCGCGAAGCGGTCGGCGTGGAACGATTCGTTATACAATTTCATTTATTTTAGACTATTTTCTTCTTTGCTGCATACGTTTTAATTTTTATTGAAAAAATATATATGACCAAAGTTGGAATAATGACGATTATCACAGGAGGGGCGACCCAAAATTCTAGCCACAACTGAAAAGGTGTGAGATAGGAAGTTATTGATGTGCTTGGTGGCAAGTCATAAAACAACGACGATGCCAATGTGCCCGCCCAAATCAAAGTATATGCTCCAAGATTCCACCCTATAAATTTCGCTACAAAATAAGCTTGGACAAGACAGAATGTTGAAGCTATGCACCATGCTTTCCAAGATTCCCACTCTTCCTTTTTTAGAAAAACAATAATACTGATCAGCCATACTGGAAAAAGCAAATCGCTTATAAAAAATATTACCCCAATTAGGGAAATGAATTTATCAAAAACTTGATTAACGAGCGCGTGAGGGGCGCGTCTATTAGCGACCCTCACGACGCGAGTGTTAGGATCATTTCTTGTCTCAGTGACTACTCTGACAAACCTTTCGGTGGCTTGATTCTTAGAATAATCGTAGCCGTTGGTAGTATTATTGTTGTTGCAAATAAACCCCAAAGACCGCCACTGTAAGTTGCGGCCATAATCGCTGTCATAGGAAAATATATGATTAACCAAGCTACACCGAGAATTGGCATCATTCCTTTTTCAGAAAAGGCACTCATGAAAAGCATATAAAAGGAACTTAAGAGCCAGATTGCCAGCGTAGCCATGAAGCCAATAATTAGAATGTCTTTTTTCGATTTAGTCCGGGTAGTAATAATGAGGGCAAAAACGACAACAGACAGAATTGGCAAACATATGGTCTTTGTGATGATCCATGTTTTAATTGATGGGAGGAGGCTGCTGGCAAAATATAGAATGCCATCGAATGACCAATACAGACACGCTACGATGATAGGAGTTATTAGCCATCGCCGTACGTTGTTATTCATAACTACTTATCCTCACGACTAAGTTATTGATTAGCCCCCCTCGCTAATAACGGATTAGTGATATTAGCGAGTTTAACAAGGAATATGCTAAATGACAGCGTGATCGGTTCCCGTCTTATTGAAAAACAAAGTTCAGGTATTGTCGAGGCGGAAAATAACTTTGCTCCGCAAAAAGCGATATCAAATGATGGCCGAGCGTATCATATTTGTCCAAGCTCAGCAAGAAAAAAGAAGTTGACTCTCTGTCGGACTTATATAAAAGAGGATCTGAAAGCGGGGTTCGCGGGTGTGTTTCTCGAAGATCAACGTGAGGGATTATATTCTACGGGAACATCCTGGTAAGCGCGGTTGTTTCTGATTAGCAGTGGTTTGTTTTCTCTGAGAGCATCGCCAGCGCTTCCTTAGCCGCCCGTTGTTCCGCTTCCTTCTTGCTCTTCCCCAGGCCGCGGCCGGAAAGCTGTCCCTTGACCCATACTTCCATCTCGAACAGTTTCTGGTGATCAGGGCCTGTCTCGGAAACACTGCGGTATTCCGGAAGCTGTTTGAGTTGTTCCTGGCAGAGTTCCTGGAGTTCGGTCTTATAATCCAGCGACCCGCCGGATGTGCTGGATTTCGTTATGACCTCTTCGAAAAGGCGAATGACGAGCGACTCTGCGGCATCCTTGCCCGAATCCAGATAGACGGCTGCAATGAGGGCTTCAAGACAGTCGGAAAGGAGCGAATCCTTGTTCCTTCCGCCGGTTTGATCTTCTCCTTTGCCGAGCAGAAGATGGTCGCCAAGCGCGATCCCACGGGAAACGGCGGCGAGGGCGGGTTCGCTCACGACTGCCGCCCTGAGCCTTGAGAGGTCGCCTTCGGTCGAGTCTGGGCAGGTTTTCATCAGATATTCGCTTATGACGAGACTAAGGACGGAATCGCCGAGGAACTCCATCCGTTCATTGTGATAGGGGACCCGGTTTTCGTTCGCGTAGGACTTGTGGGTGAGCGCGCGTTCGAGGAGCTCCGCGTCCTTGAAGGTATACCCGATTCGCTGCTGGATGTCCGAGAGGGAAGGCATCTTATTTTCGAAATCTCCGGAAGACCAGGCAGGCGTTCGTGCCGCCAAAGCCGAATGAGTTGGACATGGCTATCTCCACCTGGACCTGTCTGGCCGTGTGCGGGATATAGTCCAGATCGCACTCCGGATCAGGGTTCTCCAGGTTGATCGTGGGCGGAAGGACGCCGCGGTCCAGCGCGAGAACGGAAATGACGGCTTCAACACCGCCGGCCGCGCCGAGCAGATGGCCGGTCATCGATTTTGTGGAGCTTGCCGGTATTCTATAGGCGTCATCGCCGAAGACGGTCTTGATCGCCAGGGTCTCGAGCTCGTCGCCATACTTGGTCGAGGTGCCATGGGCATTGATGTAACCCACGTCAGCCGGGTTGATGCCGGCGTCCTTGATGGCCATCTTCATGCACCGGGCCGCTCCTTCGCCGTTCGGAGCCGGTGAGGTGATATGGTAAGCGTCGCCGGACATGCCATAGCCGATCACCTCGGCGTAGATATGCGCCCCCCGTGCTTTGGCGAATTCCAGCTCCTCGACAACAAGCATTCCCGAGCCTTCACCCATGATGAAGCCGTCACGCTCCGCGTCGAACGGACGGCTGGCGCGCTCGGGCTCGCTGTTTCGGGTCGAGAGGGCCTTCATCGCGTTGAACCCGCCGACGCCGAGAGGGCAGATGCAGGACTCGCTGCCGCCGGCGATCATGGCATCGGCGTCGCCGCGCTGTATGATCTTGAAGGCGTCGCCGATGGAGTGGGTGCCCGTGGCGCAGGCAGTAACGACGCAGGAGTTCGGGCCTTTCGCGCCGAAGCGCATGGAGATATGCCCGGCCATCTCATTAATGATGGACATGGGAATGAAGAAGGGTGTGATCCGGCGGAAACCCTTTTCCATGTATGCACGGTAGGTCCGCTCGATCGCGGGCAACCCGCCGATGCCGGCGCCGACCGTGACACCCACGCGCTCTGCATTCTCGGGCGTCACGATGAGCTTTGAGCTGTCCATCGTCATTTGGCTCGCGGCGATCCCGAGATGAATGAACCGATCCATCTTCTTGATCTCCTTGGCTTCGATGTACTTGGCCGGATCGAATCCCTTGACCTCCCCCGCGATCTGCGTGGGGATGGCCTTGTCATCGAACTGCGTGATCGGGCCTATGCCGGACCTGCCGTTGATCAAGCCGCCCCAGCTTGTTTCCGTGTCCAGGCCGACCGGGGTGATCATCCCGACGCCGGTGACGACAACTCTTTTTTTCAAACGACGGTACCTCCTGCATAAACTCCATTAGAGAACAATGCTCCAGCGGAGGATAGTGTGCCACGTAGTTTCACAAACCTGCATATATGATGTTGCCCGCTTACCAGAATACAGGCTGTCTCTTACAGAGCAAAAAATCCGAAAAGCCAAAAAACCGACTCGTGTGCCTGAGTGAGAGGTCTTCTGGCTTTCGGAAGTACTGCGGAATACAGAGGACAGCATAGCATAGGAATAGAAGAATGAGCACAGAAGACAGACCGAATCATAACCTCAAGTCAGTTATCCGTCATCTGTTCTCTGATCTTCCGTATTCCCGCTGTCTGACTGTTACTTTGCTTTCGCCTTGATATAGTCGATCGCGTTCTGCACGGTCGCTATCTTCTCGGCATCTTCATCAGGGATCTCCACGCCGAATTCCTCCTCGAGCGCCATAACGAGCTCCACGGTGTCGAGTGAATCAGCGCCAAGGTCGTTCACGAACGACGCCTCGGGTTTTACGTCCGCTTCTGGTACGCCGAGCTGCTCGGAAATGATCTTTTTTACTTTTGCCACCACATCTGCCATTGTCATCCTCCTCTGATTATGTTCTTACTACCGTGCATCATACGTCTGCATTGAATCGTAATGAATATTGACCCTACATGTACATTCCGCCGTTAACATGGATCACCTGGCCGGTAATGTATGACGCCCAGGGTGAAGCAAGGAAACGGATCGCATTTGCCACATCTTCAGAGGTGCCGAGCTTGCCCATGGGTATCTGCTTCGCGAGTTCCGCCTTGACATTCTCCGACAGCGCCTGCGTCATGGCGGTATCGATAAAACCGGGGGCCACGGCGTTTGCCGTGATACCGCGGCTCGCATATTCCCGTGCGATGGTCTTGGTCAAGCCGATGAGGCCTGCCTTGGATGCAACGTAGTTCGCCTGACCGGCGTTGCCCATGGCGCCGACGATCGAGGCGATGTTGATGATGGTTCCGCCCCGCTGTTTGCTCATGTACTTGAGCGCTGCCTTGGTGCACAAGAACGAGCCTTTCAGATTGATGCTGAGCACCAGGTCCCAATCCTCTTCCTTCATACGGAGAATGAGCCCGTCACGGGTGATGCCGGCGTTGTTCACCAGGATGTCGATCCTGCCGAGCTTCTCGACAACCTGATCGATCATGGAGATGACGTCGGCGGACGCGGCAACGTTGGCTTTGACGGCAAGGGATCTTCGGCCCTTTGCTTCGATGTCCGCGGCGGTCTTCTGCGCGGCCTCGAGGTTCACGTCGCAGATTGCGACATCAGCGCCATCTGCCGCGAGCGCAAGCGCGATATCCCTGCCGATTCCCTGTGCAGCGCCGGTGACGAGCGCTATCTTGCCGCTAAGACTCATGGGCAACTCCTCATTGGAAATTGAAGATTGGAAATTGGAAAATGAAAATTTAATTTCGTCGTACCGGTGTCTTCCTGAAATTTAAAATTTCCAATCTTCAACCTGCAATTTCCAATGCTTTTAAGGTTTCCTGCATGCTTCTCTGGTCTTCGACGTTCAGCACTTTTGAGTTTTTTGTGATCCGCTTTATCAGGCCGGAGAGTACCTTGCCGGGTCCGATTTCGATGAAGGTATCAAAGCCGCCGCTGACCAGAGTATTGATCGAATCTTCCCAAAAGAGCGGAGCACTGATCTGCTTGATGAGCGATGTCCTGAGCTCCGCAGCCGTCCGGATAAACTTCGCATCCGCGTTATTCACGATCGGGATGTTCAGATCGCGGATGGTTACTTTTTCGAATTCCTGCGCAAGCCGCTCTCCGGCCTGCTTCATCATGGCACAGTGTGAAGGCACGCTTACGGAGAGCGGGATCACTTTTTTCGCTCCGGCAGCCCTGGCAAGCTCCATGGCCTTTTCCACGGCCGTTTTCTCGCCGGCGATAACGATCTGACCCGGAGAGTTGTAATTTGCAGGGGCAACTATACCATTTTTGGCTGCTTCATGGCAAGTTTTTTCTACGTCCTGCCGCTCCATGCCGAGAATTGCGGCCATGAGGCCGGTTCCTTCAGGTACGGCCTCCTGCATGAACCTGCCGCGCTTTTGTACCAGCGCGACGGCGTCCTTGAATTCGAACCCGCCGGCTGCGGTTATGGCGGTATATTCGCCGAGGCTATGGCCGGCCGCAGCAGAAGCCTCCAATCCTCTTCTCACGAGCGGCTGTAATATGGCGATGCTCGCGCTCAGTATTGCGGGCTGGGTGTACTCGGTAAGGTTCAGTTTCTCGACCGGGCCGTTCAGACAGAGCTGGAGGAGGTCATAGCCGAGCACTGAACTTGCGACCGCAAAGACTTCCCTTGATTCATCAAAATTTTCTACGAACTCCTTTGCCATGCCAAGGTACTGCGAACCCTGGCCGGGAAAGACGAATGCTATTTTCATAGTTATCCCCGCATTTCCCTGACCTTCCTGATCATGATCGGAAGCACCTCATGCACATCGCCGACGATGCCATACGTCGCGACGCTGAAGATCGGCGCATCGGGGTCCTTGTTGATCGCGACAATGACGTCTGATGACTGCATCCCGGCAATATGCTGGATCGCGCCGGAGATGCCGCAGGCGATGTAGAGCTTGGGGCAGACCGTCTTGCCTGTCTGGCCCACCTGGTGGGAGTAGGGGATCCATCCTTCATCAACAGCGCCCCGTGTCGCCGCAACCGCGCCGCCAAGCGCTTTCGCCAGTTCTTCCAGCAGCTGGAAGTTCTTGGCGCTCCCCAGTCCGCGGCCGCCTGCGACAATAATGTCCGCTTCACAAATGTTGACGGTTTCGCCCAGTTCCTCCACGATCTTGATGACCCTGGCGCGGACTGCTCCTGACGGGTCATACTTCACGTCAATGATCTCACCGGTTCGTGAATCATTGCGCGGCGCCGGTTTCATCACCTTATGCCTCACCGTCGCCATTTGAGGACGGTGGTTGGGGGTGACGATGGTGGCCATGATGTTTCCGCCGAAGGCGGGACGGGTCTGGTGCAGGTGGCCGGTGTCGGCATCGATATCGAGCACGGTACAGTCAGCGGTAAGGCCGGTATGGAGCGAAGATGCTACCTTGGGAAAGAAGGAGCGTCCGATCGCCGTTGCACCGGCAAGGATTATCTCGGGTTTATGCTGCTTTGCAAGGGTGATCAGGATTGCGGCATAGGAATCGTCATTGAAATCCTTGAGCGCGGGGTCATCGGCGACATACACGGTGTCCGCACCGAAGGCGACAAGCTCTTGAGCTGCGGCCCTGATGCCGTGGCCGATGAAAACGGCGGAGAGGGTGGTGTTCTTTTTATCAGCCAGCTTCCTGCCTTCTCCAAGGAGCTCGAGGGCAACGCTGGCAATGCCGCCCTTGTGCTGTTCAGCAAAGACCCATACTCCCTTGTACGCTGAGAGGTCGACAGCCGGACCGACAGCCTCATCCGTTTTCTCGATGGCCTTGAACTCGCAGACCTCTACGCACGCGCCGCACAGGGTGCAGGCATCGGTGATGAACGCCTTGCCCTCGCGCATTTCAATGGCGCCGAAGGGACACGCGGAAATGCAGGTCTCGCATCCGGTGCATGTATCCGATATGACTTTAATACTCACGGGAACTCCTTAAATCCATTTCAAAATGCAAAATGCAAAGTGCAAAATTGTAGAATATTTCCCCTTTTGCATTTTGCAATTTGAAGTTTGCATTAATGTTATATCAACGCCTGTTCTTTCAGGTTCTTTACCACCGTCGAGACCTGCTCTTCGATGCTGCCGGAAAGGATCTCCCGCTGTCCACGCGGCGCGGGCGGGAATATCCTGACGACCTTGGTGGGAGAACCCTTCAAGCCGCACAGGTTCTGGTCCGCGCCGATATCCGCGGCGGTCCAGGAAACGACCTTGAGCCCTTTGGCTTTCATCTTGCCTTTGAGCGACGGCAGGCGCGGCTGGTTGATCTCTTTCACGACGGTAATGAGCGCGGGGAGGGAGGTCTCGACCACGTCGTATCCTTCATCCATCATGCGTTCGGCCACCAACATTGCGTTTTCCACTTTTTCGATCTTTCGGACATAGGCTACGAAGGGGATGCCGAGCATATCCGCTGTTTCGGGACCGACCTGGGCCGTGTCGCCATCGATGGCCTGCTTGCCCGCGATCACGAGATCGAAGTTGCCGATCTTCCTTATGCCCATCGCGAGCGTATAGGACGTCGCCCAGGTGTCAGCCCCGGCAAAGGCCCGGTCCGACAGGAGCACCACATCGTCAACGCCAAGGGCAACGGCTTCCTTCAGGGAATCGGCAGCCTGAGGCGGGCCCATGGTCACGGCGGTCACCTTGCCGCCGTGCTGTTCGCGCAAGCGGAGGGCCTCTTCAATGGCATACATGTCATACGGGTTGATGATGCTCGGTACGCCGTCGCGAATGAGCGTATTGGTCTCCCGGTTGATCTTGACTTCCGACGTGTCGGGGACCTGTTTGACTAAAACAATGATGTTCACGGGAATCTCCAAAATGCCAAATAACAAATTACAAATATCAAATAAGCTCCAAATCTCAATTACCCAAATTCGAAACGTTTGAGGCTCATGCAAAACTGTTTGTCATCCCCGAACGTCTCTATCGGGGATATGGTTATTCAAACAGTGAGAACCAGATTCCCGCTCAGAATCGCTGCGGGAATGACGGAATTGGGACTTCTGCAAGGGGCTCATTTGGCATTTTGTATTTCGATATTGGAATTTATTTGCTGTTTGATGTTTGGGTTTTGGTGCTTGTCAGTTATTTCAGTTTCGTCGCTTCCCTGATCATATCGAGGGCAATGACGTTGCGCTGGACCTGGTTGGTTCCCTCGTAGATCTGGAGGATCTTGGCGTCGCGCATCATCTTTTCGACGGGATATTCCTTCATATAGCCCGATCCGCCCATGACCTGTATCGCGTCGATGGTGACTTTCATGGCCGTGTCGGTCGCGAAGACCTTGGCCATGGCCGATGCCCGGGAGAAGTCCTTTGCTCCGCTGTCCATCATGCGGGCCGCAGAGTATACGAGGGCGCGGGCGGCCTCGGTCTGGGTCTGCATGTCCGCAAGCATATGCTGGATGGCCTGGAAGGAGGTGATTGGCTGGCCGAACTGGACCCTGCCCTTGGCGAACTTGATGCACTCGTCGATTGCCCCCTGCGCAACGCCCACACCCTGTGCGCCTACACCGGCGCGCGAGCAGTCGAGGGTCTTCATGGCCACGATGAATCCCATGCCTTCCCTGGCTATAAGGTTTTCTTTCGGGATGCGGCAGTTGTTGAAGATAAGCTCGGTCGTGGATGATGCCCGGATGCCCATCTTATTTTCTTTTTTCCCGAAGGAGAATCCCGGCGTGCCCTTCTCCACGATGAAGGCCGAAGCGCCGCGCGCTCCCTTGGATTTGTCCGTAATGGCGATGACGGTATATATCCGGGCCTCGCCGCCGTTCGTGATCCACTGCTTGGTGCCGTTCAGCACGTATTCGTTGCCGTCGAGTTTCGCGGTGGTCTGGATGCCGCCGGCATCGCTGCCAGCGTTTGCCTCGGTAAGGCCGAACGCCGCGAGGTCCTTTCCCGATGCGATGTCGGGCAGGTATTTCTTCTTCTGCGCGTCACTGCCGTGGAGGAGGATGGGGTAACTGCCGAGCGCATTGGCTGCATAGCTCGTGGATACGCCAAGGCATGCCTTGGAGATCTCTTCGATGGCGATGTAGAGCTCGAGGCTCTTTTTCCCGAGGCCGCCGTATTCCTCGGGGATGTAGATGCCGAAGAGATCCGCCTGGGCCATGGCCTTCATGATATCAGTGGGGAACTTGTTCTGTTCATCCAGCTCGGCGCGCACAGGCACGATCTTTTCCACCGCGATCTGCCGGGCAAGGTCTCGTATCATGATCTGGTCTTCAGTCAGCAGGTAATCCATTTATTCCTCCAAAACATAATTATTGAAAATTTGAGATTGGAAATTGAAAATTTTAAATTGCGGGCAATGCAACTGTGAAATTGTCAATCTTCAATCTTCAATTTCCAATTTACAATGTGCGATGGCGTTACCATCGCACCAGGGCGGATGCCCAGGTCAGCCCGCCGCCGAAGGCCTCGAACAAGAGGAGATGATTTTCCTTGATCCTGCCGTCGCGGACCGCCTCGTCAAGCGCCATGGGAATTGAGGCCGCGGAGGTATTGCCGTATTTTGGAAGCGTGAGCACGACCTTTTCCATGGGCATGTTCAGGCGCTGTGCCATGGCCTGGATGATCCTCAAATTGGCCTGGTGCGGAATGAGAAAGTCGATCTCTTCCGGCTTTATCTTGTTGAATGCCAGGGTTTCTTGCACCACGCCTTCGAGCGCGCGCACCGCCACCTTGAACAGCTCGTTTCCCTTCATTTTCATAAAGTGCATGCGCTTATGTATTGTTTCGTGTGATGCCGGATGCAGTGCCCCGCCTGCTGGAAGATAGAGGAGTTCTCCGAGGGAACCGTCTGAGTGCAGATGGGTGGAGAGGACCCCGTGTTTGCCCGTATGCCGCTGGATCACGACCGCGCCTGCTCCGTCTCCAAAGAGAATGCACATGGTCCGGTCCTCCCAGTCCGTGAAGCGAGAAAGGACCTCAGCGCCTACCAGAAGGATATTCTTATACATTCCGGATTGTATGAATGCATTGGCCACTGACAGGCCGTAGAGGAATCCGGAACAAGCGGCATAGATGTCGAACGCAGCGGCTTTTTTTGCGCCGAGCTTATCCTGGAGTACGCAGCCGAGACTCGGCATCACCATGTCCGGAGTGGTCGTCGCTACAAGGATGAGGTCCAGGTCATTGACGCCAAGACCCGCGGCTTTCAGCGCTTTTATGCTTGCCTCGTAAGCCAGATCCGACGTGGTTTGCCCCTTTTCCACGATCCTGCGTTCCTTGATGCCGGTGCGTTCCGTGATCCAGTCGTCGCTCGTGTCCACGAGCTTCTCGAGGTCATGATTGGTGACGATCTTCTTCGGTGCGTATGACCCGGTTCCTGTTATTCGCGCGTGGATCATTTGGCCCTGACCAGTTCCATGTTTTTTTCGATGTCCTCGTGGATGTGCCTGATTGCCTCGCTCTTCGCCAGTTCGGCGGCGACGCGGATGGCGTTCTTGATTGCCTGGGCCGACGATCTGCCGTGACTGATGATACTGATGCCGTTGATGCCGATGAGGGGCATTCCTCCATACTCCGCGTAATCGACTCGGCGTTTGAGGGCCCGGAAGACCGGCCTCATCATGAAATAGCCGAGTTTCTTGATCAAGTTGTCGCCGATATTCTCCCGGATCATGAGCCCGATGGCTTCCGCCACGGCTTCGGAGAGCTTGAGCACCACATTGCCGATAAAACCGTCACAGACGACCACGTCCGCATTGCCGGACATTACGTCACGCCCCTCAACATTGCCGATAAAATTAAGCGATGTCTCGGTCAGGAGTTTGAACGCCTCCTTGGTGAGCTCATTCCCCTTGGTCGCCTCTTCGCCGATGGAGAGCAAACCTATGCGGGGGTTGGGGTTCTTGAGCAGGTACTTGGCGTAGACCTCGCCCATTACGGCGAACTGCAGAAGATGGTTCGGTTTGCAATCGACGTTCGCTCCCACGTCCAGGATGATGGAGGTGCCTTTCATCGTGGGCATGAACGTGGCGATGGCCGGGCGTTCGATCCCCTCGAGCTTTCCCAGGACAAAGAGCGATGTGGCCATGGCCGCGCCGGTATGTCCCGCGCTGATAACGGCCACTGCTTCGCCGCTCTTGACAAGCTCATTGGCCACGCGGATCGAAGAGTCTTTCTTTCTCCGAAAGACCGTGACCGGAGAATCGAGCATATCCACCACTTCGGTGGCGTTCCGTACCTCTATCGGGAGTGACCGTGCGTGGGGGTGCTTTTTGAGTTCCGCCTGGATGCTTTGTTCAATGCCCACCAGGATGATGCCGACCCCATACTCCTTCGCCGCCTGTACAGCTCCGGCGACGATGGCTTGAGGCGCATTGTCTCCCCCCATAGCATCAACAGCGATCTTCATACGAGCTCTCCGCAATATAAAAGGCAAAGAGTCATACCGGAAAATACAGTATCATCCCTTTGCCTTTGAGCAAGCTCCGGTTATATCTGCTTAATCGTTGCGATCTCGCGGCCGTTGTAGGTGCCGCAGGACAGGCATGCGTGATGGGGCTGTTTCACTTCCTGGCATTGCGGACAGGCAGTGAGATTCGGGGCCTCGAGGTGCTTGTGAGTGCGCCTCTTGTCCCTGCGGGACTTGGATGTTTTGTGTTTTGGATTTGCCATGTTCGGGTAAACTCCTTAAGCTATTTTTGTTACAAGACCCTTCGCTTCGCTCAGGGTGACGTTTCTCCAGATGAGAAACCGTCATTTTTTCAAGAGATCCTTTAAGACGGAAAATGCCCCGAATTCACCCGGGTTGTCCTTCTTGCAACCACAGTCCGTTTCATTCAGGTCCGTTCCGCAGACGGAACAGAGGCCCTTGCAGTCGGGACGATGGAGCGGCACCATGGGGACGGTAATCAACAACTGCTCTTTTACCAGATCGAGCGGCTCTATCTCCTCGCCCCGGTAGAACTCCACGTCGAGCTCTGACTGACCCAACTCATACTCCGGGGCAGTACCAAGGGCTTTCTCCGGCGCAAGGGTTATATCCAGTTCCGTATCGCTGTGATACAAAAAAACTTTCAGACACCGGCTGCACTCGAGTTCCGGGTCAGCCTGAACACGGCCTTTTATGTGGAAGGCACCGGCACCCATCGGCCTGATGGAAAGGATCGAGGTAAAGGCCGTTGATGCTGTTCCCGTGTCGAACAGGTCCAGCTTCTGTTTCAGCTCCAGTGTAAGCCCCTCTGGCGGTATATCGTTGATCTTCATGGCCATTTTGATCACTCTGGAGGCTGCAAGCGCTGTAAGCATCGAATTATAAGGGGAAGCCCCCGTTTTGTCAAGAAGAAATACTGATGAACCGGTGGTCTGAGGTCAGGAGCCGGAAGTTCGGAAGCACGCCAATAGACCGTACCGTTTTATGCCGGGTTGCTCCGATAGGAGGCTTATGGCACCCCGGTTAGTTTCACCCTTTACTGACGTTCGGTCCTCCACCCTTAACTTTGCTGAGCAGGATCAGCCCAATGATAAAAAAAAGCGCAATGGAGAGGATCGCGGGCCGTTGGCTTCCGAAGGTTGACGACACGAAACCGAAGACGAGAGGCCCGAGGATGGCGGAGGATTTGCCCACAAGGGAGTACACACCGAAATATTCAGCTTCGCTGCCCTTTGGCACGAATTGGGTGTAAAAGGCGCGCGTGCCGGCCTGTACGCTCCCGAGCCCCAGTCCGGCGGTGCATGCCACGGCCCAGAACTGCGGTTTGGTCTGCACAAAATAGGCTATAACGGCCACGAGAGTCCAGAGGACGAGGGAAAGCATCACGATCTTTTTGGGCCCCCAGGTGTCGGTGGGTTTTGCCAGGAGGAAGGCGCCGATGAGTGCCGTCAATTGTACGGTGATGTAGAGCCCGACGAGCTCGCCGGTCCCGAAATGCAGTGTTGTCGCGGCAAAGATACTTGAAAAGACGATGACCGTATTGACCCCGTCTTCATAGAACAGATAGGCGATCAGAAATTTTCTCGGTTCTTTGCGTGTCCAGAGTTTCTTGATGGTTTTCCAGGCCAGTCCAACGCCACGGGTCCCTGCTTGAAACGCCGTGACATCGGCCCGCGAGTCTTGCGGCAGAAACAGGAAGGCGGGAAGGGAAAAGATCGCGAAGAAGGCCGCGGTTGCAATCCACGTCATGCCGTAATGCCCGGCTTTGACGAGCGGCAGTGCGATCAGGAGCGAGGAGATGGAGCCTGCGTATCCGATGCTGAAGCCCCAACTCGACACCCTGCCGTGATACTCCGCCGGGGCTATCCGGGGAAGGAAGGAATTGTAGAAGACCAGGCCGCCTTCCATACCGATGTTTGCGAATACGGCTAGGATGAACCCGGCGATGACCGCGCCCGGCGTGAGGAGCGTAAATCCCGACAGGGCAACGACGCATATCGCGGTATAGAACGCAAGAAGCCTTTTTCGCAGACCCGCATAGTCGGCGATGCCGCCGAGGAACGGAGAGGAGAGTGCGATAAAGAGCATGCTCAGGGAGATGGCCCGTCCCCACCAGAGGTCGCCCTCACCGGAGGTGTTCCCGACGATCACGCCGGCGTAATAGACCGGGAAGATGACCGCGGCGATCACCGCCGAGTAGCTCGAGTTCGCGAAATCGAAGAGACACCAGCTCATGACCTGTTTTTTATCCATTGTCTTCTCCGGTGAAGCATGCATGAAACATTATCATATAAATCCATGATAAATGCAACGTATTCAGAAATTGTGCGATACAGGACAAGTGAGAGGCACGAAGGGAAAAACTAAAAGCATCTCTCGCAAAGCCGCAATAGCCAAAAAATGAACCGGCCACTCAGGGGATCACGCCAAGAAAACCGTTACGTCTGGGTTTGAAAATTGCCAAAATGAATGCATTGACTTTGTGCCGAAATTTAATTATTATCGTTTTTAGGCACCGATTTCAAAAGGATGGTGATGAACATGCAGACACGGCTCATACTGGTTTTTGTGATTGCCATTGTGTTGTCGGCAACGTCGAATAGTTTCGCGGCCATCTACAAATATATTGATCAAAACGGCATCATTTGTTTCGCCGATGATCTTCAGTCTGTTCCTGAACCGTGTCGGGCAACCGCCAAAATAGTCAACATGGATCAGGAACAAGCGAGGAACCCCGCAATACAAAAGCAGCCCCAGGTACAGGCGGAAGCAATTCCGGAGAATGCAGAATCATCCTCTGACCGGGGAACAGTATCGATTGAAGGATATACAAAAAGTTTTTTCAGCGGCAGGGTGTTGATCTCCGTCGTAGTCGTGGTGAGCGCCCTGTTCGTTTTTGTGATCCTGGGAATCATCGATGCGGACCATAAAAAGGCCATTAAAATTGTCCGCGCGGTCGTTTTGTGGGGGATGTCTGTTTACCTGATAGTTGCTCATGGGGAGGATGTGGTCAACATGTTCAAAACCCTGAAGGGCGAGGTTAACGCGGTTCAGCATGAGTCTGGAGAAAAGGGAAAAAAAGCGGCTAAAGCGCTGAAAGAACTCAACGCTCTTACTCAAGACGGTGACGATGCGGCCTCACAGAATTCCGGAGGCGTTGATCCGGAGAAAAGAGACTAAGGTCAACACCGCTCAACTGGTTTCCGTAACCAGCTTGATCGACGTAAATACGATCTGCATCATCTGTTTGAGTTCCTGCAGCGATATCGAGAGCGGCGGCATGAGCACGATAACATCTCCAAGGGGACGGATAATAAGGCCGCGCTTGCGACATTCCATTACTATTTTTGCGCCGATCCTGTCCACAGGCGCATAGGGCATCTTCGTCGCCCTGTCCTTTACCATTTCAATTCCGATCATGAAGCCTTTCTGCCTGATATTTCCGACATACTTGAGCTCTGATAGACGCGCCAATTCCTTTTTCAGGTGAGCTATCTTCGGCTGGAGCCTCACCAGCGTTTTCTCTTTTTTGAAGAGATCGATGCTGGCGATGGATGCGGCGCAGGCAAGTGGATTCCCGGTGTAGGTATGGCCGTGGAAGAAGGTCTTGAACTCCTCGTATTCACCGAGAAAGCCTCGGTAGATCTCCTCCGTGGTGAGCGTGGCCGCGAGGGGAAGGTATCCGCCGGTGATCCCCTTGGCCAGGCACAAAATGTCCGGAGAAACCTGTTCGTGCTCGCAGGCGAACATCTTTCCGGTCCTGCCGAATCCGGTTGCCACTTCGTCCGCGATCATCAGAATATTGTTCTTCGTACAGAGTTCCCTGATCCGCTTTATGTAACCCGGCGGTTGGACGAGCATGCCGGCGGCCCCCTGAACAAGGGGTTCGATGATAAGGGCGGCGGTCACGGAGGCGTATTTCTGGATCGTTCTCTCGGCATGCATAAAACAGGTTTTCTGGCATTCCGGATAGGTGAGTCCATACTCACAGCGGTAACAATGGGGAGACTCAAGCTTGCGGGTGTGGAACAAGAGCGGCTTGTAGATGGTGTGAAACAGGTCGATGCCGCCCACGCTCACGGACCCGATCGTGTCGCCGTGGTAAGCTCCGGCGAGAGAAAGAAAACCGGTCTTTCGCTGGTATTCCGGCCCTTTCTGCTGCCAGTATTGGAAGGCTATCTTGAGCGCGATCTCGACCGCGGTCGATCCGCTGTCGGAATAGAATACCTTCGAGAGCCCCCTCGGCGCCAGTGCGATGAGTTTTTCCGCGAGCAGTATCGCAGGGACGTTCGAGAGTCCCAGCAGGGTGGAGTGGGAGATCTTCTTGAGCTGTCGAGCCACCGCCTGGTCGATCTCTTTTTTTCGATGTCCGTGGACGGTGACCCAGAGCGATGATACGCCGTCGATGTATTTTTTGCCGCGGATATCGGTGAGGATCGATCCCTTGCCGCTTTCGATGATGACCGGAGCGTCCTTTTCCCAGTCTTTCATCTGGGTAAAGGGATGCCAGACATATGTTTTGTCCAGTTTTTCCAGGTGACCTGCAGCAGGTCTCTTTGAACGGTCTTTTGTCGACAAAAATCGCTCTCTCTTTCCTGAAGGGATCGGTCAATGATATTATAGGTCAACATGTCTTTTTTATCAATAATAAAAAGGGCTTGAAAAGATTCATCCCTTTCTGGTAGAATAGAGTTTGCTGGTTCGCAAGGGTTCATCCTAATGCAGATGTACCATCCGGAGGTTATTCATCCCCATGATCAATAAGAAAAGATTCACCCTGTCCCTGTTGTTCATACTCGTCCTCGGCGTATTCGTCGGTCTTCTTCTTTCTTCGCATCTCGAGATCATGAACCAGCTTCCTGCCAAGAGTCAGATATCGTCGAAGTCCGTTGATGTCCTGACGCAGCTCTCCGAGGCCCAATCCGAGGTTGCCGCGGTGGCAACACCTTCTGTGGTGAACATCTCCACGACCAGGGTGATCAAGTCCCGCGAAGAAATGCCCCTTGACCTTTTCGAGGACCCGTTCTTCAGGAGGTTCTTCGGCGACCAGGTCCCGCATCCCAACGCGCCGAAGGAGCAGAAGGAGCAGAGTCTGGGGTCCGGAGTCATTGTGTCCGAGGACGGATATATCATCACGAACAACCACGTGATCGAGAAGGCCCAGGAGATCAAGGTGCTTCTTTCCACGAAAAAGGCTTACAAGGCCAAACTTATCGGCGCTGACCCGAAGACCGATCTCGCGGTCATCAAGATCGATGTCAACGGGCTTACCGCGCTTCCCTGGGGCGATTCCAACAAACTGAAGGTGGGAGAGATCGTGTTCGCGATCGGAAACCCTTTTGGTTTGAACCAGACCGTGACCATGGGTGTGATCGGCGCCGTCGGCAGGGCGAACGTGGGCATCGCGGACTATGAAGATTTCATCCAGACCGATGCGGCCATCAATCCCGGCAACTCGGGAGGCGCGCTCATCAACGCGCGTGGAGAGCTGATCGGTATCAATACCGCGATTCTGTCGAGGACCGGCGGTTACCAGGGGATCGGGTTTGCGATACCGAGCAGCATGGCGAAACAGGTCATGGACAGCCTCCTCAAGTACAAGAAAGTGGTACGCGGATGGCTCGGCGTGAGCATCCAGGAGGTGACCTCCGACCTCGCGGATGAATTCGGTGTCAAGGACCAGAAAGGCTCGCTCGTGAGCAGTGTGATGAAGGGCAGCCCCGCCGAGAAAGCGGGGATCAAGCAGGGCGACGTGATCCTTCAGTACAACGGCAAGCTGGTTGAGGATACGGGCCATCTCCGGAACATGGTTTCCCAGACCCCGATCAACACGACGGTGAAAGTAACATTGCTTCGTGATAAAAAGGAGGTCGTGGTTGAGGTGGTCATCGCGGAGCTGCCCAAAAAGCTGGCGGATGCGTCGTCACCGGAGAACGAAGCAGAGGAGAACAATGCGAAAGAGAGCAGTGCGCTTGCCGGACTTGTCGTGCGCGAACTTACGCCCGACCTCGCGCAACGCTTTGGTTTTGAGGAAAACGAAAAAGGCGTGGTTGTCGTAAAGATCGAACCCGGCAGCAAGCTCTTTGAGGTCGGGATCAGGCCTGGTGATATTATTCTCCAGATAAACCAGAAAAATATCGCATCACTGGATGAGTATAAGAGAATCGCTTCGAAGATCAAGGCCGAAGAAAGACTGCTGCTCCTCCTCCGCAGGAAGGGGCACGATCTGTTTGTTACCGTACGTCCGGAATAGCCTCGCTTCCTCAACGGTGGCACGGTTCCCTCACAGACAGGTAGTATATAAGGTTCTTGCGAAACGGTCCGTCATCACCGCCGGACATTTGCCGGTGATATGGTTTTTCAAGCGGTGAGCACGAGATCCCGGCTGTGGGTCGCCGCAGGAAGGACAGCAGGAAAATATTTGCAAGAGGCTTGAAACCCGCATCATTTATTTTATTTTCTATTTTATCAAGGGAGGTGAGAACAATGGGACTTATCCTCATCCGTATATTGTTTGTTTTATTAAGCACGCTTCTTGGTTACTATGAGGCCACACAGCTGTATGATCAGGTCAGCAAAGTCGAAGGCATGGCCGTTGGGTGCGGTGTTGCGATCATGATCATTCTTACTGAATATCTGTTCAGAAGAGTCGCCTTAAAGGTTATTATCGGCGGGATACTCGGTTTTATCCTCGGCCTGACGTCGGCCACCATCATCGCCGCACCCCTCAAGTACGTACCGCTTGATCGCAGCATCGTGCAATTCATTCTTCTGCTCATGAACGGTTTCTTCGGCTACATAGGCATTGTCATTGGTATCCGGGAGGGCGAGAAGTTCAACCCCGCGAACTTAAAAAAGCTCTTCAAAGGCGGTGCGGAAGAGAACACCAAGATCATGGACACGAGCGTGATCATCGACGGGAGGATCGCGGACGTGTGCGAGACCGAATTCCTCGACGGCACGATCCTCATCCCGCAGTTCATCCTTCACGAACTCCAGCATATTGCCGATTCCTCGGATTCCCTCAAGCGGGCGCGGGGAAGGCGCGGACTCGATATTCTGCACCGTATCCAGAAGATGAGCCACATGGAGGTCCGGATCACTGAAGAGGATTTCCCAAAGATACGTGAAGTGGACAGTAAACTGATCGCCCTGGCCAAGTCGCTCGGCGCCAAGGTCATCACAAACGACTTCAACCTCAACAAGGTCGCGGAACTTCAGGGCGTCAAGATCCTGAATATCAACGACCTGTCGAATGCCGTGAAGCCCGTGGCGCTTCCGGGAGAGAGCATGCGGGTGTTCGTTCTCAAAGAGGGCAAGGAACTGGGTCAGGGAGTGGCCTATCTTGACGACGGCACGATGATCGTGGTGGAGAACGGCCGCAAGCACATGAACAAGAACGTGGATGTGGCGGTTACCAGCGTGCTCCAGACCGCGGCGGGACGGATGATCTTCACAAAACCCAAGGAAGAAATGGAGCATGAGTAGCTGCAATCCATAACTGCTGAATGCAAATTGTAAAATGAAAAATTCAAAGTGCAAAGGTGAAGCTAATTTTGCGAATCGCAAATTTGCATTTTGCAATATTTATCTGAATTACAGGAGGTTTCATGTCAGGTCATTCAAAGTGGGCAACAACGAAACACAAGAAAGCCGCAACTGATGCGAAGCGTGGAAAAAGCTTTACAAAGATCGGGAAGGAGATCACCGTGGCGGCCAGACTGGGCGGTGGTGATCCCAACGGTAATCCGCGGCTCAGGACCGCGGTCGCCAAGGCGAAATCGATCAGCCTGCCGGCCGAGAATATCAAGCGCGCGATCCAGAAAGGCACGGGTGAACTGCCGGGGGTCTCGTACGAGGAGATAATCTACGAGGGATACGGGCCGGGCGGCGTAGCGGTCATTATCGAGTCCATGACCGACAACCGGAACAGGACGGTATCCGAGATCCGTAATATCTTCAGCAAGGCCGGCGGCAATATGGGCGAAGCAGGATGCGTTTCCTGGATGTTCCACAAGAAGGGGTATCTTGTGGTCAACAGCGCCAAGGTCGATGAGGAAAAGCTTATGACGCTGGCCCTCGACGCAGGGGCCGAGGACATGCAGCCTGAGGACGACAATTTCGTTGTCACGACGGCGCTGAACGATTTTGAAAAGGTGCGGAAGTCGCTCGAAGATGCGGGTGTTTCCCTGGAGGTTGCCGAGATCACCATGATCCCGCAGACCTACGTAAAACTCGACGGCAAAGAAGCTCAGCAAATGCTCCGACTGGTGGAGACGCTCGAGGACAATGACGATGTCCAGAATGTGTATGCCAACTTCGACATACCGGAAGAGATTTTGAACGCGGTGTAGCGGCATGCTTCGCACGCCGAATGCAAATTGCAAAATGCAAATTGCAAAGTCTATGAACCGCTTATTTTATTTTACATTTTGCACTCTGCACTTTGCATTTTGCAATGACGTTTATAGGGGGGGGTTATGAAGGTGCTGGGAATTGATCCGGGGACGCTGACGACCGGTTACGGGATCGTAATGGAGGAGGACCATAAGTTGTTCCACGTGGTATCGGGAGGCATCAGTCCGTCGGCAAAACAGCCGTTTCCCCTGAGGCTCAAAAAAATATATGAAGAGCTTGAGAAGATCATTGCCAAGCACCGGCCGCAGGTGGTCGTGGTTGAGGACCTGTTCGTCTCCAAGAATATTCAATCCGCGCTTAAGCTCGGGCACGCGCGGGGTGTTGCGATTCTCGCGGCTATGAATGCCGGATTGCCGGTATTCGAATATGCCCCGCTCGAGGTAAAACAGGCGGTGGTGGGAAACGGCAAAGCCGAAAAAAAACAGGTGCAAATGATGGTCAAGACCTTGCTCGATCTTCCCAAGGTTCCCCATCCCGCTGACGCGGCCGACGCGCTTGCCGCAGCGATCTGTCATATCCATTCTTCGCGGCTCAGGGAAATTCTTAAAAACTCATCTTCCCTGCGGCAATCCGGGAGAGGCGTGAGCGGTTTCAGGCACGCCGGTATCCGCGGGACGCAGGCCTGATCGTATGATCGCATGGCTTTCAGGCAGACTGAGGCACAAGGCCACCGACCATCTGATCATCGATGTTGCCGGCGTCGGTTATCAGGTCTCCGTGCCGCTCTCGACCTCTTGCGGGATCCCTGATGACGGAGAGGACGTCAGTCTCCATATTCATACCCATCTGCGCGAAGACTCGCTTTCCCTCTTCGGTTTTTTAACCGAGGCGGAAAAGAACATGTTTTTGCTGCTCCTGGGCGTGTCCGGTATCGGTCCCAAACTTGCGCTTGCGATCCTTTCCAGCCTCTCCGTCCAGGACCTTTCACACGCTATTCAGGCCTCCGATGATTCAAGGCTCTGCATGATCCCCGGCATCGGGAAAAAGACCGCGGCCCGCATGGTCCTTGAACTGAAAGACAAGATGAAGCTGGTTGTTCCTTCGATTCTTCCGTCATTATCAGGTTCTGCTGTATTGTCGGATGACAGTGAAGATGTCATATCAGCGCTCGTGAATCTTGGATATAAGAGGCCGCAAGCGGAAGAAACCGTCAGAAAAATCAGACATGCGCGTCCCGACCTCGGGGTCGAAGAACTGGTAAGGGAAGCGTTGCACCTGTTGATGAAGAGGTAGCCCGCTGTTGTTTGGTGAGCAATGAGGGAGAGGGTAATGCCGGAGAGGATCATAGAACCCGAACAGAACGATGACGATGTGCAGCTCGACAGGAGCCTGAGACCGGTCCGCTTCGAGGATTTCGTGGGCCAGGACAGGATCAAGGAAAACCTGCGCGTCTTCATCGAGGCCGCCAAGGGCAGGGGTGAGGCTCTCGATCACGTGTTGTTCTGCGGACCGCCGGGGCTCGGCAAGACCACGCTCGCGAACATTATCGCGCATGAGCTGGGCGTGAACATCAAGTCCACGTCCGGCCCGGTGCTCGAACGCGCCGGCGACCTGGCCGCGATCCTTACGAATCTTCAGGAGCGTGACGTCCTGTTCATCGACGAGATCCACCGGCTGAACCGGGTGGTCGAAGAGATCCTGTATCCGGCGATGGAGGATTTTCAGCTCGACATCATTATCGGCCAGGGACCGGGAGCGCGCTCCATCAAGCTTGATTTGCCGAACTTTACGCTTGTGGGGGCGACTACGAGAACCGGTCTCCTGACGTCGCCGCTCCGGGACCGTTTCGGAGTGATCGACAGACTCAACTTCTATTCCCCCGACGAACTGAGGACCATTGTGCAGCGTTCGGCGGATCTTCTGCGAACGAAGATCGATGCAGCCGCGGCCGCCGAGATAGCCCGCCGCTCCCGCGGTACGCCGCGGATCGTCAACCGTCTGCTCCGAAGGGTAAGGGATTACGCACAGGTGGAGGGCGACGGGGCGATCACGAAGGAGCTTGTCGAGAGCTCCATGGACCGTCTTGAAGTTGACGCAAAAGGGTTTGATCAAATGGACCGGAGACTTCTCTTGACGATCATCGACAAGTTCGAAGGAGGGCCGGTAGGCCTCGAAACCCTTGCAGCAGCGCTGAGCGAAGAAAAGGACACGCTCGAGGATGTGTATGAGCCCTTTCTGATCCAGGAAGGTTTTCTCGACCGTACTCCCCGGGGCAGGCAGGCAACGCGCCTTGCGTATGAATACTTCGGCAGAAAAAAGCCCGCATCAAATCAGGAAAGACTATTGTAAAAAAGACGGGGCAGAAAAAAGAAGTCAGAAGTCAGGAAAAAGACTCCGTAGTTCAGCTTTATTTGTCTCGTTGAAAGTCTGAAACAATGAACATATTTCTCCATATCTGCTGCGCTCCCTGCGCGCTCTATCCGTATTTCAGGCTGAAGGAAGAAGGATTTAATCCTGCAGGATATTTTTATAATCCGAATATCCATCCCTATCAGGAATACAAAAAAAGGATAGATACGGTCAGGGAGTTCTCGGCACGCGTGGGTCTTGAGACCCACTATCGGGACGGCTACGACCTCGATTCGTTCCTTCTTCGTATCGCGGGCACAGGGACCCGGAGGTGTGAGCATTGTTACCGCATGAGACTGGATGCCGCCGCCGCTGCGGCCCGGGAAAAGAAGGTTGGTGTGTTCACCAGCTCTCTTCTGTACAGCAAGTATCAGAAGCATGACCTGATCAAAGGAATAGCTCACGAGACTGCATCGGAACACGGCATCGAGTTCTATTACGAGGATTTCCGAAGCGGCTGGCGGGAGGGGATCGTGGAGTCCAGGGCCATGGGGCTCTACCGGCAGCAATACTGCGGTTGTATCTACAGTGAAAAAGAAAGATACGAAAAGCGTTCATGAGACTTCCGTTCACGACAGGGTGTGAAAAGTTACCCTCACCTCAATCCTCTCCCCTCGGGGGAGAGGAAGTTAAACACGCCCTCGCCCCGATGGGGAGAGGGCGGGGGGTGAGGGGAATTTGTATATGAAATATTCCCTCCTGTTCTGTATCGCGGTCGTTGTGTTGTTCGCTCTGCCCGTTTCCGCCTCTGAAAATATCCGTGTCGCTATCGCCGATGATCAAAGGGTCGTTTCGATCAAATCCTCTTCAGATTTATTGATCGCCGGGTCGCCGTCGGGCGGTCATCAGAAATTACTGCGATTCACTCCCGCGTCCGTAGGTGGAAAACCGGTGCGGATCAGATCAATTGACGCGTTCACCCAGGTGAACGGCAAACGTTACCGGGGCTGGTTGGAACTGAGAAAGAAAAAGAACGGGCTTCTCCTTGTTGTGAACGATCTTGACCTTGAGGAGTATCTCGGGGGGGTGATCGCCGCTGAAATCCCGCCCGATTGGGAGTTCGAAGCGCTGAAGGCGCAGGCCGTGGCATCGCGGACCTATGCGCTCTACGAAAAACGAACTGCAGGGAAAAAACCGTACCATATTCTCGCGACGATCATGAGCCAGGTATATAACGGCGCAAATGGCGAGCAGATAAACGCGGTGCGGGCGGTAAAGGAGACCAGAGGGCTTATTCTGACGTATCGGGGGGAATTAATCCCCGCATTCTATCACGCCAACTGCGGGGGACATACGGAGAATGCCTCTCTCATGTGGGGCATTGATGCACCCTATCTCAAGGGGGTCGACTGCGAGTGTCAGAATATTCTCAAGGATGAGTTCTGGGAAAAGCGGGTGAGCGTTTTCCATGTCTCCGCTGCGTTGAGGCGTCAGGGATTTCGCGTTGACGACATTACGGCTATGAGCATAGCGGGCATCACCCCCGCCGGCAGGGTCATGAATGTCACCATTCGGTCCGCGCGCGGCGCAACAACCGTTCCGGCTGAGATCATTCGAGCCGCACTCGGCACTACAGAGATCCCGAGCCTTTTTTTTGAGCTGGAGTTGTCTGAGGGTGAAGCGGTATTTTCGGGCAGGGGCAGGGGGCACGGGGTGGGACTCTGTCAGTGGGGCGCGAAGGAAATGGCGGGGAAAGGCCATGATTTCAAATCGATCCTGTCGCGCTATTATCCGGGAACGGTCATGGAGCGGATGAAATAGCGTAGTGCTTCCAACCATCATGCGAGCAGGGTACCTCGGAGTCGAAAGACCGCTCATTTATCTTGACATCAACGCGGAGAGGATACTAGAATATTGCCATGAGAAAAACGAAAAGGGACAAAACAACCGATACTGCAAGAACGGCAATAAGCGAAAAATCAGCCGGCGTATCGATCACAACGCTGATGCTCTCCCTTGTTATCATCTGTGCCCTTGCCGCGACCGCATTTCAGAGAAACAGCATCTATAAGGATTTTATAACCCTCTGGGGCAACATTACGAAAACTTCTCCGAACAAGCGCAGAGCCCATGAGAATTACGGCCAGGCGCTTTCCACGGTAGGCCGTCTTGAAGAGGCACTCCGGGAATTCAATACCGTACTCGCCTTAAAGGACGACGGCAGCGTTCCTCTGCGCGACCTGTACCGGGAGATCGGCGTGGTCTATTTCAGGATGAATCGCATGGATGACGCGATTTCCGCGTGGCAGACGGGACTGCGCCATGCGCGCAATGATGCCAGCCTTCTGAATAATCTGTCGATCGCGCTGCTGCAGACGGGGCGATATGAAGAGGCCGCCTCGCTCGCGCAGACTGCGCTTACCTCTGACCCCAATCTGCCGCAGGCGCTCAATACCATGGGACAGGTTTTAATGTTTAAAAAAGATTACGAAAATGCCTTACAATATTTTTTAAAGGCGATCGAACAACAGCCGGATGTCCCGGCTCGATACTGGAACGTGGCCCTGGCACTGGAGCAGGCGGGGAAGTATGATATGGCGATGAAGTATGTCAGCAAGTATGCAACCCTTGAACAGGACGGCGCGGGCAGGCAGCGGGCAATCGGATTCATGGAACACCTGAATAAGATGATGGTCCGGCAACAGTGAAGTCAGGGTCTGACACGATGATGCTGAAATAATGATGTCTTGTTTTCCGGGGATTCCGCTTGGTGAACCTGACTTGTTGATGTTGGATGTTGAAATCGATATGCGGTGATGTGTCCGGGAAAATCTGATGGTATCCGAGCTTTATCCGCAGTAATCCGCGGCAAATGCCGTTTCCCCGTTTATTTCCCTACTGAGTGAAACTTACCCGGTTTCTCCCGTTTCTTTTTGAAGCATACAGCGCATCATCGGCTTTTTTCGTGAGCTTCTCGGGGGTAAGTTCTTCGCCGCTCTTGAAAGCGGCAACCCCGAGGCTGATGGTAACTTTGCCTTCCCGTTTATTGTCCTTGAGCGGAAACATATGGTTCTCCACCGTTTTTCTAAGGCGTTCGGCCACGATCATCGCGTTATCATGATCCAACTCGGGCATGATTATGGCGAATTCCTCCCCGCCGTAACGGCAGCAGATGTCAATGCTATGGCTTCTGCTCTGCGCCAGCATGATCACGGCAAGCTCTTTCAGGACGGCATCACCTACCTGGTGGCCGAAGTTGTCGTTGAACTGTTTGAAGTGGTCGATATCGAGCATTATGAGCGAGAGCGTTTTCCCGGTCCTCTGCAGCCTGTTGATCTCCTGTTCAAGCTTTTCAAGGAACATCCGGTAGTTATAGAGACCGGTGAGGCCGTCGTGCTGCGACAGCTGCTGAATTTTGTCGAAGAGCCGGGATTTCTCGATACCGGCGGCCAGCTGGTAGGAAAGGATGGCCATGAAATCCATGTCGTCCACGCTCAGCCCGTACTTGGCGGAACTGTCCATGCCGATGATGCCGATGGTCGTATTGTGCGCCTTGAGCGCGATGCCGATGTACGATCCATTGAGCTTTTCCTCTCCCGGAATGTGGACAAAGTCATTGAAGGTCTCATAGAACACGGCAAGGTTGTGAATATGGACATGCTCGCCGTTCTCCGCGATTCTTCCGGGCGTGCCTTCGCCGATCCGCAGGGATATTTTGTCATGAATGTCGAGTCCGCTGTAAAAGACAAGATCGAGATTTTCCATCTTTTCATCGAGCAAATAGACCGATATCCGCTCGAAGGAAAGGGATTTCTGGATGATGTCGAACACCTGCCGCAGCATCTCCCGCAGGTCCAGAAGGGAACCGATGGTGCGCGAGATATGGTAATGGATATAAACTTCGTTCAGCTTTTTTTCGAGCAGGTCGCCCAGTGTTTTCTCGTGGGCACGGGATTCATTCAGATCCTGCTCAAGCTGGGCGATTCTCTCTGCTAAATCTTCATCAGACATTGTCACTCCGGAAATCAGCGCATTCTAGTGAGCGCATGTGGTTCAAAAAGGATCACTGCGCTTTCTGCCCGGCCGGAAGTATCGGGATCGGCCTTGGCTGCGTCTGCGATGCCGCGCGAGGAGCGGGCGCGGTCACGGTGTTCTTGGTATCGGGAGCCGGCTTTGCAGGGGATTGTCGAGCGGCCTCCGGTCTCGTCGCAGCCAGGGCGACCGTCGTCGGGTTCTCGATGATGATGACGGTCTTACGGTCCTTGATCAACAACCCCGTCGCAGGCTGTTTTGACGGGTATGCAGAGGCAATGAGCGCGTCCTGGTTTACCCCGTTCTTCTCAAAATCCCTGATGAGCGCGGCCGATCGTTCCGCGGCGAGCGTTCTTGCGTCCTTTGCCGGGACCTTTTTTCTGCCCCTGCCCTGTGCCGGAACGGCATGGGTCGTGTTGCCGATATAAATATCTTTGCCCTTCAGCCGGTCGCTCTTCAGCAGAGCAACGAGGTTCGATCGGAGTTGAGGGCTCTCTTTTGAAAAGGTATAGGAGCCGGGCAGGTAGAGCGCCTGTTCAGAGATGTTCACAACGATCTTATCGCCCGCTGAGAGGACTTCGGCTGTGCCGGCCTTGATCTCATTGCCGAGGCCGGTGCTGAGGGCATCGATCGCCGGATTGAGCCACGCGGTTTCCTTGCTCGCTTTCTCTTTTAACAGCTTTAATTCAGCATTGGTCTTCTCATACGCGGGCAGGAAAGTCTTCATGCGATCGTAGTCCGCTTTCAGGGGCTTGTACTCTTTCAGGTAGAAAACTGCACCGGCGCCAACCATCGCGACGAGCAATACTGCCAAAACAGAAGTAACGATTTTCATAATCATAATAATATCCCCCCTCAAGACAGTATGCAGAGATCAGAGAACAGACCGTGAGAAGTCAGACGGGATCAGCGTTCGTCTCTGTACTTCTGACCGTTGACGGCCTGAATCATGGGCGAAGCACGGCAATCGCTTTCTCAATCCTCTCGAGTCCCTTTTGAATGGTTTCCATGGAGGTGGCGTAGGAAAGCCTGATATACGGGTCCGCGCCGAAGGCGTCTCCTGAAACGAGCGCCACCTTTGCGTCTTCAAGCAGATAGGTCGCGAGATCCGATGAGTTTTTTATCGGTTTTCCCGCTACTGATTTTCCGTAGAGCCGTGCAACGTTCGGAAAGGCGTAGAACGCACCAACGGGCATCAAACAGGAAATCCCCGGGATTCCGTTCAGACGCTCCACCATGTATTTTCTTCTTTTGTCGAATTCGATGTTCATGGTCTTGATGAAATCCTGGGGCCCGCGGAGCGCTTCGACAGCCGCTTTCTGGGAAATGGAGCACGGATTCGAGGTGCTCTGGCTCTGGATATTGGCCATGGCGGTGATGATCTCTTTGGGACCGGCGGCAAAGCCGATGCGCCAGCCGGTCATGGAGTGTGACTTGGACACGCCGTTCACCACGATGGTCAGGTCCTTGATCTCCTGACTGAACGAGGCGATGCTGAAATGCGTGAACCCGTCATAGAGCAGCTTTTCATAGATCTCGTCGGAGATCACATATATCCCGTGCTTCACGGCAACTGCCGCGATCTCTTCGAGCGTTTTTCTGTCGTACGCGAGGCCGGTAGGATTGGAGGGGCTGTTCAGCACCAGGGCCTTGGTTTTTTTGGTGATGGCCTTTTCGAGCTTCTGTGCCGAAAGCTTGAAGCCTTCCGCCTCCGTGGTCTCGACGATGACGGGTGTCGCATCGTTCAAGAGCACCTGGTCGGGATAGGACACCCAGTAGGGCGAGGGGATGATGATCTCGTCTCCCGGATCGAACAATGCTTCGGCTATATTATAGAGGCTGTGTTTTGCCCCGCAGGAAATGAGGACCTGGGATTTTTCATACGAGAGATTATTGTCCCGCTTGAATTTCTCAATGACCGCTTCTTTCAACTCGTCCGTGCCGCCGGCAGGGGTATACTTGGTGAACCCCGACTGGATCGCCTTGATGCCCGCCTGCTTCACGTTCTCCGGCGTGTCAAAATCAGGTTCTCCCACTCCAAAATCCACCACATCGATCCCCTGCGCCTTCATGGCTTTGGCTTTTGCCGCTGTAGCGAGCGTGGGAGAGGGTTTTATGGCCTGTGCTCTTTTTGCAATTCTCATGTTCCTGGAATGCCCTTTCCTTCAATAAAAATCGCGATGATAGTGCTTTGATAGCACTGAAATATTTAGCATAGTAGCAGTGCAAAGTCAATGAGATTCTTCCGCCATGCTTCTATTCCGCGGTTGCAAAGAGGGTGGAAGTATGATAAGATTTTTTTGTTTGAGGAGGTTGCATGTTCGGTTTTCTTCTGCGCTGGTCCATCAATCTGCTCGCGCTTGTGGTTGCCGGATCAATAATCAATGGCATCAGAATCGAAAGCCTGGGAATGGGCATCATCGCCGCAATTATCCTTGGCGTGGTGAATGCGGTGATCAGACCGGTGGTGCTTCTCCTGACGCTCCCGATCAATCTCCTGACGCTTGGACTGTTCACCCTGGTGGTCAATGCCGCCATGCTTATGCTTGTTTCAGCGCTCGTGTCCGGTTTCGTGATCGAGTCTTTTCGGGCCGCGTTTTTCGGGGCGCTGGTCATCAGCCTTATCAGTTGGGTAGTAAATATCTTCATAAGCAGCAGCGGAACGTTTATGTTTATCAAGAGGGAGCGCAGGGGGGACAGGTGACGGAAGGCAAATTGGGAATTCCCGGCACCCGGGATCACATTACAAATACAGTCCCTGCGCCAGGTCAGAAATCTCGAGCGGATGATTTGGTGGTTTGGAATTCGGGATCGAGCGGTAAGAAAGTCTTCACATGACTCACTTGCATATTCCGGACGGCATCCTGCCCGTAGGCCTTTGGGTCCTTGGTTTGATCGTCATGGTATTTGCCCTGGGGTTCAGCCTGTTCAGGCTGAGGGGGATGGACAGGATCAAAAAGATCCCTCTCCTTGGAGCGGTGAGCGCCGTGATGCTTGTGGCCATGAGTCTCGAGATCCTTCCTTTGGCCTATCATATCAACCTCTCGGTCGTTGCAGGCATTCTCCTTGGTCCGGCCCTCGGATTTCTGGCGGCGTTCATCACGAACCTCATGCTTGCCCTCATGGGGCACGGAGGGATTACGGTGATCGGGCTCAATACCCTGCTCCTTGGTTCCGAGGCGGTCCTGGGCCACACCCTGTTTTATCTGTTGAAGGACCGGCTTCCCGTGTTCTGGAGCGCCGCAGTTGCGACGGTCCTGACCCTCTTCATGACGACGCTGGCATTGATAAGCATTGTAGCTGTTTCCCATGCCAGCCCGGAACTCATGAGCCATGGCGATGAACATGGATTGCTCCAGCATGGACAGATGTCGGTGCGGATGTTTGCGATCATGGTAGTATCGCTGGGGAGCATCGGCTGGACCATAGAAGCGGCGATTACCGGTGCCGTAGTAAGGTTCATCTCTCAGGTCAAGCCGGATCTGCTTGACCATGCGCTGCATCGTGAAAGGGCTGGCCGATAATAAATGAGGAATCTGCAGTGATAGATGTCGCCAGGATCGATCTTTGGGCCGCACGCGGATCCGGACCCTTCCACAGGGCCTCGACCCCGGCGAAAATCCTTTTTCTGCTGTTCGTGGTGTCTTCCGCGGTCATCTCCCGAAACCCCTATTCGCTCCTGACAGGATACGGGGTCCTGCTTGCCGTGGCAGCGGCGTCAGGGCTTCCCTGGTTCCGGGTGATGGGATTGTCATGGTATGCCGCCCTGTTCGCGATATTGTATGCGGTCAGTCTGCGGGGCGGATGGTGGCTTGCCGCGCTCTTTATCGTCAAGGCAATAACTCCTTCATTCGCCGTGCTCATGCTCATTGTGAGCACTCCCTACCCGAGGATCTTTTCCCTGTTCAGCGCCCTGCTTCCCGAGGTCCTGGCAGCGGGACTGTTCATGACCTATCGGACGCTCTTCATTCTCCTCGATATGATGAACAGTTTTGGCGCGGCCATACGGCTGCGCGGAGGTTTTTCTCCCGGTAGTTTATATAAGAACAGTTCCAATATTTCAAAAGGCATCGGGATGCTGCTGGTGAGGGCGGTCGAGCGCGCCTCGAGCCTTTATGCGGTCATGGTGGTCCGGGGATACAGCGGCAGCATGGCGGAGAAGGGTTCTGTACGCTTCAAGGGGGAAGATTGGCTTCCCCTCGGGGCCGGGACCGCAGTGCTCATGCTGGTGATTGTGTGGAAGTAAGAGAAAAGAGTGCAGAGGGGATTGCATTTTCTCTCATCGGTCATTCCCGAACGATTCTATCGGGAATCCAGTTTTTTTTGACACCCAGATCCCCGATAAAGACCCCCCGATTAAAACATTCGAGGGCAAGATTCGGGGCCAGCCCCCGCATGAATCAAGCGGGGGATGACAGCCTTTTTGGTTGCGGCTGGAGGCCGCGCTATGGAATCCATCGTCAGTGTAAGCTGTCTGAAGCATGTGTACCCCGACACCACCGAGATACATATCTGCGGTCTTGATTTTGTCGTAAATCGCGGTGAACGGGTGGTGGTGCTCGGCGGGAACGGCTCGGGCAAAACCACGCTTCTCTACCATATTCTGGGACTGCTTGCGCCGGACGAAGGCAAGGTCTCCGTGTTCGGCATTAATCCCTCGAAGCAGTACAATTCTATTCGGGAACGCATCGGGGTTCTGCTTCAGAATGTGGACGACCAGATCCTCTCTCCCACGGTCTGGGAGGACATCTCTTTTTCCCCCCGGAATTACGGATACGGGAAAGAGGAGAGCGGCCATATGGTCGAGCAGATCATGGATGAACTCGGGATCCGGCACCTGCGCGACAAGATATGCCACTACCTTTCCGGCGGAGAGAAGCGGAAGGTGGCGCTCGCGGGAGCGCTCGTCATGCGGCCGGAACTTTTGATCCTGGATGAGCCGTTCGAGGGGCTGGATTCCCGATCACGGACAGAACTGGTGGCGTTGTTGAACAAGCGGAATGGCGAGGGCATGACGATCGTTATGTCCACGCATGACCTCAACCTGGTCTCAGGGTTCGCCGACCGGGTATATGTGCTCGCCAAGGGGCACGGCGTGATCACTGCCGGGGCGCCGGCGGATATATTTCTGCAGGTCGAAGCGTTGAAGGCGTCCAACATCGACCCGCCTCTTCTCACGGAGCTTTTTGTCAAACTTCGGGAACAGGGCGTGCTTGTTGACGTGCCGGTCCATGTTGACCAGGCGGTGAGCGACCTGGTTCGTCTCGTAAAAAACCGATAATCCCCGCTTGTGGAGGGGGAACTAATGATGGAGGTGTGAAGCATGCCGAAGGGCGGTTTTGAACACAGCAAGGGGGTCCTGATTTTCATACTGTCGCTTATTCTGATCGCCGCGGTTCTTATCGGCGCGACGGCGGGGTACTTCGTCTCGCTTGATGACCGGTACGCTGCGCTCCTCATTTCAGCACTGGTCCTCCTTGTCCCCCTGGCGTCGTTTGTGCTGTACCGGAAAACCATTTTCCCGTATTATCGCCGTCTGGAGGACGCCAATCTTGAACTGCACCTGAAACAGGAGGAGCTTCTCGATATCAAGGACGACCTGTTTATCAAGTTCCTCGGCGTGTACGATGTGAATTATGCGGCGAATTCGCCCCGGCTGTTCTCGGACCGGCTGAAGGATGTTGCCGATACGACCGCCAGGGTCATGGAGGCCGATGCCTGTTTTATTTACCTCTACGATAAGAAAAGGGACGATCTGGTGCTGGCGGCGTCCAACGGCGTGCAGGAATCCGCGGTCGGCAACGTCCGCATTCCGCTTGGCGAGGGGATCGAAGGATGGGTCGGAAGGAGGCTTGAACCGGTCACGCTCAAAGAGTATCGTGCTGATACGAGATTCCGTGAGATAACCGGTCTGGTGCTTTCCGGCTACCAGTCGCTCTATTGCCTGCCGCTCTATGTGTATTCCAACGGCGCTCTTGTCGGGATCATGGAATTGTTCTATGCCAAAGCGAAGACCTTTACCGACGAAGAGATCAATTTTTTTACTACGCTCTCCGGTATTCTTTCCACGACGATCCAGAACGAACAGATGCAGGTAGAACTGCGCAAAATGAACTCCGAACTGGAGCAGTGGGTCGCTGAAAAGACCGAGGAGCTCCGGGCATCGGAAGAACGGTATCGGACGCTTGTTGAAAACGCCAGCGAGTCCATTTTCGTCCTTGCTGAGAACGGAGACATTGTATTTGCGAACGAACAGGGCGCCCGCCTTACCGGGGTTGCGAAGTATGATCTTCTGCACAAGAACCTGTTCGAGCTCTTTGTCGACGCCGCCCGTCCGAGGGAAGTTCTCGCGGAGCTCAGTGAAGGACGCCCATCGGTCAGATCCGGAAAGCTCAGACGGGTCGATGGCACCGTACTTTCTGTTGAGGTGAGCGCCGTAGCGCTGTCACTCATGGGAAAACAGTTCGTCCAGTCCGTGGTTCGCGACATATCATCCCAAATGCGTCTCGAGCAGCTCCTGCTGGAGAAGGAACGGGAATTGTCCATCCTGAAAGCGAAGCAGGACCCTCCACAATAGAATATATTCCCCGTGTTGTTTCTTGGTCAAGATTTAGGTCTTTACAGAAACCGGAACCTGTGGTATAAATTATGCATATGGCGGCCTCGCAGGCCGCCATACTCTCTTCAGGTATTCATACCATGATATTCGGCATTAATTTGTATAAGGTGGTTTCGGCAGTCATCATCATTATTGCAATTGTCTTCGGCAGTTACCTTCTTCTGCGAGGAACGGATATCACCATGCCTTCCCTCTTTCATCCTGCCCCCGGAGCGCGGCTGATCATGAGCATGGACGGGTTCCGATTCACCCAGTCCGAGAACGGAAAGGTCTCGTGGCGCATGGATGCCGGGAATGCGGACCTGTACGATAACAAGGAAGCTCAATTACAGGATATAAAAATAGTGTTTACGAGCCCCCAGGACAAGGAAGCAACGATCCTTGGTGAAAAAGGGACCATGGATACCTCCAGCGGAAACGCTTCACTCCGCCGGGTGACACGGGAGGTCAGGGTCATTACGAGCGACGGCTATCTGCTGACGACCGACTCGCTCTTCTGGAAGGCCGGGGAACGGGTTGTCTGGACCGCTGACCCGTTCAAGCTGCTCGGAAGCGAGATCTACCTCGAAGGGACGGGTATATCGGCGAATGTGGACATGCGTGCGATCATGGTCAAGAACGATGTCAAAGCAGTGCTTCAGGAATAGCCTGTTCCTCGCCGCATCCCTGTTTCTCATTGCGGCGACATCCGGAAATGCGCGGCCCGATAAGAACGCCGGGGAACCCCTGGTGATCACTGCGAACCGCATGCATGCGGAAAAGCTCGCCGACACGGTAACGTTTACCGAGAAGGTGACCCTCAAAAAAGAAGGGATGACGCTTTCGTCGGATGTCATGGTCGTGCATTACGATGCCGGGTCAAAGGAGATAAAGGCTGTCGAAGCCCATGGCAATGTTGCGGTGCGCAAAGACGGCAGGGTGGCTCTCTCGAAGAATGCCCTGTATTCCCGCAAGGCCGGAACGATCGTTCTTACCGGAGATGCCAGCATCGTCGAGAACGAGAACAAGATCGGCGGAGAAAAAATAACACTATTCATGGCCGATGATCGCAGCATCATTGAAGGCAGGGGCAAGGTGATGTTTTACAAGGACAAGTCTTTGGAGAACAGGAAGAGAAAGTAATTGACATGGATAGCATGCAGGCGCTTGAGGCGGTAAAACTGGAAAAGGGCTACCGCGGCAGAAATGTCGTCCGGGGGATTAGCTTGCAGGTGAACCATGGAGAGGTCGTCGGGCTCCTTGGACCGAATGGAGCGGGCAAGACCACGATGTTCTACATGGTCGTCGGGCTTGTCCGGCCGGACCAGGGCAGGGTGCTTCTGGACGGCGCGGATATCACGACCATGCCGATGTATCAGCGGGCGAAGCACGGCATCGGCTATCTGCCCCAGGAACCGTCCGTCTTCAGGAAACTGACCGTTGCTGAGAACCTGATGGCCATTCTCGAAACCATGGATCTTTCAGGCATTGAACGCAGGGAGCGGCGGGACCAGCTTCTGGCCGAACTGGGGATCGCACATCTGGCAGGGAGCAAGGCCTATACGCTTTCGGGAGGTGAGCGGCGGAGGGTTGAGATCGCCCGCGCCCTTACGCTGTCACCGAAGTTTATCCTCCTGGATGAGCCCTTTGCGGGAATCGACCCTCTCGCGGTCCAGGATATCCAGGGGATCATTTCCCTCCTGAAGACGAAGGGGATCGGGGTGCTGATCACCGATCACAATGTTCGAGAAACACTCGCTATCACCGACCGGGCATATATCATCAGCGAAGGGGCGATCATCATGGCAGGAAGCGCGGCTGAGATCATGGCAAGCCCGCAGGTAAGGCAGTTGTACCTGGGCGAGGATTTTCGGTTATAGAAATACATGAAGAAGTCGGGAGCCAGAAGCCAGAAGCCAGAAGTCAGAAGTCAGGAATTTTATTTATAGGTTCTCCTGACTCTGAATCCTGACTACTGATCTCTGCATTAATCAATGGAAGCACGGCTTGAACTAAAACTGCAACAAAAGCTCATCATGACACCGCAGCTCCAGCAGGCCATCAAGCTGCTGCAATTGTCGCGTCTCGAACTGTCTCAGTCGGTCTCCCAGGAACTGATCGAGAATCCGGTCCTTGAAGAGGTGTCTTCCGAGGAGTCGGGGGAGGAACTCTCTTCAGAAGAAGGCGAGGCCGTATCCGAGACGCAAACGTCCGCGGAAAAGCCATTCGAGACTGCGACCGAGCAGGAAGGGACCCAGGAGCTTAAAAGCGATCTCGAACTCGGCCCCCAGTGGGATGAATATCTCAACGAGATGGGGGACGGCCGCGACTATGGCAATGCGGAAGCGGATGACAAAGAACTGCCTTCCTACGACCAGACCCTGACACGCCTCCCTTCGCTGAGCGACCACCTGCTGTGGCAGCTCCACCTTTCGGCATCGGACCCCGACCTGGTGAAGAGCGGAGAATGGATCATCGGCAACCTCGATGATGACGGCTATCTTCGCGCCACGCTCGACGAGCTCGCGCAGCAGTCCGGGGAGTCCATACGGGAGATGGAACGGGCGCTCGATCTTATCCAGGGCTTCGAACCCCTGGGTATCGGAGCGAGAGACCTCCGGGAATGCCTTCTGATCCAGGTGAAACAGCTCGACCTTCAGGGTACGCTCGTCGAGAAGATCATTCAAGACCACCTCGGAGACCTGGAGAAGAGAAAATATCCGAACATCGCCAAGGCCCTGAATGTAACGCTCCAGGAGGTTATGGAGGCGTCTCAGGTAATCATCCACGAACTGGAACCGAAGCCCGGCATACCTTACCTTTCCGATGATACCAACTACGTGGTGCCGGACGTATATGTGATCAAGGTAGAGGACCGCTACGTGGTGCAGCTTAACGACGAAGGGCTGCCGAGGGTCCGCATCAATCCCTATTACCGCAAGCTGCTCAGCCGGAATGAGGTCCTTGACAAGGTGACCAAGGAGTATGTCGAGGAGCGCATGCGCTCGGCCCAGTGGCTCATCAAGGGAATGGAGCAGCGAAACAAGACCATCTACAAGGTTGCCGAAAGCATCGTCAAGTTCCAGGGCGAATTTCTGGACCAGGGCATATCGCATCTGAGACCCATGGTTCTCAAGGACGTGGCGGAAGACATCGGGATGCACGAATCCACGATCAGCCGCGTGACGACGCACAAGTTTATGCACACCCCCCAGGGGCTCTTCCAGATGAAGTATTTCTTTACCACAGGATTTTCCGACGGCACCGGCACCGATATCTCGTCCCTGACCGTCAAGGACACGATCCAAAAGTTGATCAAAGAGGAAGACCTTGGAACTCCGCTCAAGGATCAGCAGATCGTCGATCTTCTGAAAGAGCGGGGAGTCGAGATCGCGAGAAGGACCGTGGCGAAATATCGAGAGGAACTGCGGATACCGCCGACCAGCGTGCGGAAGAGGACGGGATGATGGAATAAACCAAGCACCAATAAACAAGCACCGCCCTGCACTCGCGGCAAGCGCTCGTTACCGCTGGGTGCAGGCAAATATCAAATAAGCTCCAAGCACCAAACTCTAAATCACAAACGTTTTGGAAATTGGAATTTTGATCTTGGATATTATTTGGGATTTGATGCTTGAGATTTGGAATTTCACAGCAAGGAGGGTACAGAATGCAGATTACCGTGATAGGAAGGCACATCGAGGCGACGGAAGCGCTCAAGCAGTACGCAACGGAGAAGTTAAGCAGGCTGGAAAAGTATCTTCCGAAGAACATTCAGGTGGTCGTTACCCTTTCGGTCGTAAAGAAAGTCCACCATATTGCCGAAGCAGTTATCAAATCAAATGGTCTGGTAATCCAGGCATCGGAAGAAACGGAAGAAATGTATTCGGCGATCGACCTCTTGATCGCGAAACTTGAGCGAAGGGTAAGACGGTATCGGGAAAAGCTGATCGACCACAAGCATCAAAGCAACAAGGCCGAGAGTGTTGCCACGGCGTCGGCATCGTCTCACCCCGAGGACCGTATCCCCCAGATCATTAGAACCAAGCGTTTTGATCTCAAGCCGATGCAGCCGGAAGAGGCTGTTATGCAGATGGAGCTTCTGGACAAGGATTTTTTCATCTTTGCGAACGCCGGCAGCGGTCATGTCAATGTCATCTACAAAAGAAAAGACGGGAATGTCGGACTCATTGAGCCTGCTCAATAAGGATGGATGGAGATGCCGACGATTCGGGATTTATTACAGGATAACCTGATTCTTGAAGAGATTGAGGCAGTCGACAAAAGGGGGGTCCTCCGCGAATTTGCCCGGCTGCTCAAATCCATGAACAGGGTCGACGATGAAGAGAAACTTCTGTGCGCATTGCTCGAGCGCGAATCGCTCGGCAGCACCGGCATCGGCGACGGGGTGGCGATCCCGCACGGCAAGCTGCCCGTGGGTTCAGAGATGATCGTCGCGTTCGGCAGATCAAGCAAGGGGGTCGACTTCCAGTCCATGGACTCGAAACCGGTCTTTCTTTTTTTTCTGCTCGTGACGCCCGAAGACAAACCGGGAGATCACCTCAAGGCGCTGGCCCGGATATCCCGGATTTTAAAAAATCCTGTTTTACGGGAAGGCCTGAGAACGGCGCCCCATCGACTGGATCTTCAGAGGCTGATATATCAAGAGGACAGCAAATATCCGCAGCCGCAGGCCGTACTGAAAAAGTGAAGGTTACGGTCGAGGCATTGACGGGAACCACGACGGTACTTGCGGGACGCGCCGGTCTCGGCAGGGAGATCCTGTCGGCGCAGATGACGGCCCCTGAGCTTTCGTCGCCGGGTTCGGGGAGGTGGACCGCCTCGAGCGTCATGTATCTTCGTCCAAGCCAGGTCATCTACCTGCGGTCTCTTCCCGTGAACGAGCGGATCCTGCTTGCCCGTGCCTTGGTGAAACAGAAGCCGGCGTGCATTCTGGTCAGCTGCGGCAAAATCTGCAAAGAGCTTCTTGATTCGGCGTCAGCTTCGAAGATCCCAGTGCTCAAGAGCAAGAACCTGCCGGACCTTCGACGTCTTTTGTTGGATAAACTGTCGCCGAGAACCAGTCTTCATGGCGTGCTCGTGCGGATCTTTGATCTCGGTACGCTCATCATTGGAGAAAGCGCCGTCGGAAAGAGCGAGGCCGCACTCGACCTGGTGCTTCGCGGACACAAACTTGTCGCCGATGACATCGTAATCCTGGAAAAGAAGAACAGCGAGATCAGCGGCAGGCCGCCGGAAATGAGTATGGACCTGTTGCAGATCCGGGGGCTCGGGATCATCGACATCAGGGCGTTGTTCGGAAAATCGGCGACGATCGGCGCGTGCAAGATACGGTTGGTCGTGGAGCTGGAAGAGTGGCAGAAGGGGCATCAGTACAGCCTCATCGGTCTGCGCGAACGACGCTACCGGATCCTCGGGGTAAACCTGCCCTATCTGAAACTGCCGGTCAAGCCGGGCAGGAACATGGCTACGCTCATAGAAGTGGCTGCCAGAAATCAGATGTTGAAAAAAAGCGGCATCTTTACCGCACGGGACCTTGACAAAAAGCTCAGAAAGAAGCTCACGGAATGAATCGTACGCACCTGGTGATCGTTACGGGCCTTTCCGGCTCAGGCCGGAGCGCAACGCTGAAGGCCTTCGAAGACATGGGGTTCAACTGCGTGGACAACCTCCCCCTCGCGCTGCTTTCCGCGTTCGTTGAGTTCGCCCGGGGATCGGAGGAGGCCTCCCGTTCGGCTATCGGTATCGATATCCGGGAAAAAGGCTTCCCCGAAAGGTTTCCGGCCCTTTACCGGGATCTGAAGACCCAGGGCATCACCATTGAAATGCTTTTCCTGGACGCTTCGGACCAGGCCATCGTGCGGCGTTTCAGTGAGACAAGAAGACCTCATCCTCTGGCGCGGGGAGCGACAGCGTTGTTGGACGGTATTCGAGAGGAACGGACGGTGCTTGCCGAGGTCAGGAAACTGGCTGACCGGATCATCGATACCACGGACTACACGGTCCATGATCTTCGTCAGGCGATAGAGCGGCAGTACGCCGCGGGAGACGCCGGCCGGCCCATGGTGATTACCCTGCTTACGTTCGGGTACAAATTCGGCGTCCCCTACGACCTCGACCTCCTGTTCGATCTGCGGTTCCTGCCGAACCCGCATTTTGTGCCTGCGCTCCGGCCCCGGACGGGGGAAGATCCGGGGGTCAGGGAGTACATCATGGCGCAACCCGATTCCACGGAGTTTCTTGCCAGGCTCCAGGGATTTATCGAGTACCTCCTGCCGCGCTACCGGCGCGAGGGGAAAAGCTATCTCACGATCGGATTCGGATGCACGGGCGGCAGGCACCGGTCGATCGCGGTCTCACTGATGATCGCGGAGCGTCTCAGACTGAGTGGTTACGAGGTCATTATTAAACATAGGGACAGGGGAGTGTGAAAGAGTTTATGGAGTTTGTCTAATCAGTCTGATCTGTCCGATCGGTCTGATGAGTCGGCTCAATGAACGATAGAGACTCTTTCAAAAGGAGATTCGAGCATGATCGGACTGGTGGTGGTATGTCACGAGGATATGGGCGCAGAGCTGGTGAAGGCCGCTGAGATGATCGTAGGAAAGGTCGATGCGGTTGCGACGGTCAGCGTGAAGCAGGAGAGTGCTCCGGAATTGCTCAGGGACGAGGTCCAGGCCGCGATCAAAAAAGTGGACAATAAAAAAGGCGTCATGCTCTTTACCGACATGTTCGGCGGGACTCCTTCCAATATTGCCCTCGCCTTTCTGGGAGAATCAGTCGAAGTGGTCACCGGCGTAAACCTTTCGATGCTGATCAAGTTCGCGAACCACCGTGATGAAAGATCGCTTCCCGAGCTTGCCAGGCTCGTCCAGGAAGCGGCGCAGAAGAGCATCGTGATAGCGAGTCAAATGTTGAAGGGGAAAAAGTAAGTTCTCATGATAGTATTGAGCCGCATCGATGACCGCCTGATCCATGGCCAGGTGGTGGAGGGCTGGGTAAATTATTTAAAGGCGACCTGTATTTTTGTTGCCGACGACCGGGTTGCGTCAAACGCTTTCCAGCGTTCCATCATGGAACTCTCCGTGCCTCAGGGATTGAGAGTTGCCATCGGCCGGATTGAGGACATTTGCAGTCAGGTGCGCGCCGCGGCGCTCAATACCGACCGCATCATCCTGCTGTTCTCGAATCCCGCCGACGTCCTTCGGGCCATAAAGTCAGGATTGGACTGCCGGGAGATCAATATCGGCGGCATGCACTATGTGCCGGGAAAACGCAAGCTCATGGATGTGCTTGCGGTCGATGACGAGGATCTGGCGGCGCTCAAGGAGCTTGCCGCGATGGGTATCAGGGTCACTATCCAGACGGTCCCGACCCAGCGGCCTGTGGCGCTCGAAAAGGTATTCACGGTCTGCCATGTCTGACTGAATGCGTAATTCGGATTGTGGAGTGCGGAGTAATGGTAAGGGTGTCCTATGCCGATATTCGATTTACCTATGATCCTCACGATTGCGGGCATCGCGCTGGCCGGCGGACTCGTCGGGCTTGACCGGACCGCGGTTGGACAATTCATGATCTCGCAACCTATCGTTGTCGGCCCCCTGACGGGATGGATGCTCGGTGATCCGGGCGCGGGTGTTGTCGTGGGCGTCGTTCTTGAGCTCATCTGGGTGCTTGATATGCCGATCGGCTCTTTTGTGCCTGCGGATGCAACGATCAGCACGGTGTCCGCGACTGCGATCGCGGCGCTGGGGAGCCCGGGGGAAGCGTCACTGCCGGTCATCGGATTCAGTCTTCTCCTGACCGCGGCGATGGTGCCGGCAACCATGAAGGCCGACGGCATCGTCAGGCACTGGAACTCGCGGCTGGCCGACGCGCTCGTCACCGGCCCGGGACCGTATCCCGGACGCGCGCTGGTCCACGCACACCTGTCCGGACTCCCGGTATTTTTTCTGAAGTCATTTGTATTGTTGCTGGTGTTCCTGCCGGCGGGCATTGCAGCGGTATCAGCGTTTAATCATATGCCGGAGCGTGTTCACCGGGCAATGTCCCTGTTCGTGAAACTTCTTCCCCTGGTTGGGGCGGCGCTGGTGGTGGGCAAACTTTCCATGAGAACGGTCGATCTTTTCTTTTTCAGCGGGTTCATGATAGCGGCGCTGGCCGGGCTGCTCTTCCATGCCCCGGCGCTTATTATCATACTGCTTACCGTGACCGGCGGGTGGTTGGGGGCACGATACCGTGAACGACGTTCATAAGGGAATAAGCGCTCGTGACCTGTTCGGAGTGTTTCGAAGGGCATTGCTGATCCAGGCGTCATGGAGCTTCGAACTTATGCAGTCGCTTGGCTTCGCGTTTGCCATCGAACCCGTGCTGAGAAAGCTTTATCCGGAACAAGCCGAATACGAATCCCGGCTGCGTATCCATCTGGAGTATTTCAATACCCAGCCGTACTTTGCTTCTTTCATCCTGGGTGCAGTCGTCAGGATCGAGGAGGACCGGTCATTCGGCAGGAAGGTGAGTGAAGACGTCTCCAGCCTGAAGTCGGCGCTTATGGCGCCGCTGGGCGCGCTCGGAGACACCTTCTTCTGGGGCGCGCTCAAGCCGTTTACGGCAGTCGTGGCCGTCGCGCTGCTCATGACCGGACACTGGTGGGCGCCGCTCCTGTTTCTGGTGTTCTACAATGTGTGGCATGTAGGCCTCAGGGCCGGCATGCTGTTCTGGGGGTACCGGAGCGGCGGTGATGCCATGGCGCTCATGGCAAGGCACAGTCTGATGAACATCGCAAAACGGTTGAAACTGATCACGCTTACCGTTCTCGGAGGCATTATCGGGATGGTCCCGGACTGGAGGACGGAATTCCAGCCGGCCGTCAGTATGCCGCTCCTGCAGATGGCGTTCGTGTGGCTGGTTGTCTCCCTGATACTGGTTGTGATTCTGCGGCGGGGCGGTTCGCCGATAAAACTTATGCTGGGGCTGGCAGCGCTCTGTCTTGCCCTGTCTTACGCGGGAGTCATTGAATGAAGAAAAAAGATCTGTTGATCGAGAATAAATTGGGACTCCATGCACGGGCCGCGGCCCAGATCGTGAAGTGTGCGAGCGCGTTCGTGTCCAAGATTACGCTGGTCAAGGACGGTCTCGAAGTGGACGGCAAGAGCATTATGGGAATCATGATGCTTGCCGCGGCCAAAGGGAGCACCATACTGCTTCACGCGCATGGAGAAGACGAGGATCTCGCCGTGGAAGGGATGGAGAACCTGTTCAAGCACAAGTTTGGGGAGAAAGAATAACGTTCGGAGTTTAGAGTTCGGAGTTCCCCCGATAAGATCTCCCCGATAGAATTATTCGAGGACATGATTTTAGGGCAGGCTCCGTTCAGAGTATAACGTTCAGAGCAGAGGATAGGAATAAGCATGACGCACGAAAAAATCTACAGAGGTATTGTAGCATCGCCGGGTATCGTGATCGGCAGGGCGTACCTCCTCGACCGTCGCAAAGTGGTGGTGGCGGGCCGGAGGATCGAGGAAGTCAGCGTCAAGGATGAGGTGGCGCGGTTCAAGAAGGCGGTGGAGGTATCCAAGGCCCAGCTCGAGGACCTTAAAAAGCGCTTCACCAAGGACATCGGCAAGTCCCACCGCTATATTCTTGAAACGCACATCATGCTGCTCGAGGACAAGATGCTCGTTGACGGCTCGATCAAGCGCATTAAGGAGTCGTATCTGAACGCCGAAGGCGCGCTCAAGGAAACGATCACTGAAATCGGGCTTAAGTTCGACACGATCGAGGATGAGTATCTTCGAGAGCGCAAGCAGGACATTGAACAGGTGGGCGAGCGGGTCCTCCGTAATCTCGTCGGTTATAAGCAGGAGAGCCTTGCCGACATCAGTCAAGAGGCCATAATCATCGCCCATGACCTCGCGCCGACCGACACCCTGATGATGCGGAAGGACAAAATCCTCGGTTTCGCCACCGATGCCGGCAGCCGGACGTCGCATACCGCCATCCTTGCGCGATCACTCGGCATCCCCGCCACGGTGGGCCTTGAGAACATCACGGCGGCGGTCAAGACCGGCGACGCAATCATTCTTGACGGTATTCACGGCGTTGTGATCACCGCCCCCGAAGAAGATACGTTTCTCGACTATCTCAAGAAGCAGCAGAAATACAAATATTTTGAAAAGGACCTCGAAAAGATCAAGTCGCTGCCCGCCGAGACACTTGATGGTCATGTGGTCCAGCTCCAGGGCAATATCGAACTGCCGGAGGAAGTGGCATCAGCGGCGGACCACGGCGGCACCGGCATCGGTCTCTACCGCACGGAGTTTCTGTTCCTGAACAGGACGACTTTGCCGACCGAGGAGGAACATTACAAAGCCTACCGCCATGTCGTGGAGAAGGCGGCCCCCTATGAGGTGGTGATCCGCACGCTCGACGTGGGCGGGGACAAGATCGGACTGCTCGGCGGTTTCGACAAGGAGGCGAACCCCGCGCTCGGGCTGCGCGCGATCCGTTTCTGCCTCCAGAATCGCGATATCTTCAAGGCCCAGCTGCGCGGGCTCCTCAGGGCGACGGCCCACGGGAATATCAAGATCCTCCTCCCGATGATCTCCGGCCTGCCCGAACTGTATGAGACCAAGAAGATCATGGAGTCCGTGAAGGCGGAACTCAGGGAGGAAGGCAAGGCGTTCAACGAGAAGGTCCAGATAGGCGTTATGATCGAGATACCATCAGCCGCCTTGATCGCCGATCTTCTCGCCCGGGAAGTCAGCTTCTTCAGTGTGGGCACGAACGATCTGATCCAGTACACGCTTGCGATCGACCGCCAGAACGAGCACGTGGCATATATGTACGAGCCGCTCGATCCTGCCGTGCTCCGGCTGCTCCAGCGGGTGTCCGAGGCCGCGCACCACGCCGGCATCACCCTCGCGATGTGCGGAGAGATGGCAGGGGATCCGTTGTACGCCGCGATCCTTCTCGGCATGGGGTTCCAGCACCTGAGCATGAACGTGGCCGCGATCCCTTGGGTAAAAAAGGTGGTCAGATCGGTCCGCATGCAGGACGCCGTCGAACTTGCGTCGCTCGTCATGCAGCAGCCCACGGCCGCCCTGGCCAGAAAAACGGCTGAAAACTTCATGAGCGAACGGTTCCCCGATCTGGCAGCGGAATTGTAATGGAAATCCGGCGTACGGAAAGCGAATTGCGGAAGGAGAGGCAACTGCCCCTTGCATTTCAATTCAAGCTCCGCATTCCAAAAGAAAAGGGGACACGCGCAGTGCAGAATACGGAAACAGAAATCGATACTATGATAAATGCCGAGGTGATCGCTCGGAAGACGATTCGAACCCACGGCGGGAATATCTACGAGGCGGCACGGCGCTACGGTTATGCGGAGAGCAAGATCCTCGATTTCAGCTCGAACATGAATCCCCTGGGGCCGTCGTCGGCCGCGAAACGGGCGGCGAAAAAAGCGATTTCTTCCATCGGCCGCTATCCCGACCCTGACCTGCTTGAGTTGCGCACGGCGATCGCGCGGTATTTCGGCATAAAATCAGGACACGTCATCTGCGGCAACGGCTCGAACGCTCTCATCCACCTCATCCCGCGCGTTTTCAGGCCAAAGAAGGTATTGATACCATTTCCGACCTTTACGGAATACGCTGTCGCGGTGGAAGACGCGGGCGGCGAAGTTGTTCCGTTTTCTCTCCTGGAGCGTGAAGGTTTCCGGGTGGACCCCCTGGAGATGTCCTTTGCGCTCAAAGATGTGGATATGGCCTTCCTCTGCAATCCAAACAACCCGACCGGCCCGATCGTCCCCAAAGCGGAGATGCTCGAGATCGCGCGGTTTGCGCTCCAGCACGGGGTGCGGCTGGTAGTGGACGAAGCTTTCATGGACTTCGACTTCATGGACTCAGATTCGATCATCAAAGAAGCCGTGGAATCGTCCCATCTCATCTGTCTGAGGACCTTTACCGCGTTCTTCGGCATGCCGGGACTCCAGATCGGATACGCCGTGTCCGATGAGAAGACCATTGCGGTCCTGCGTGACCGGCAGGAACCGTGGACCGTGAGCATCCCTTCGGAACAGGCCGCGATCGCGGCCCTGGGCGATTGGCCCTATATCAAGAAAACCCGCCGGCTGATCGAGAAAGAGCGCGGACGTCTTCTCTCCGCCCTCAGGATCCTGCCCGGCGTGGAGACCTTCCCCTGCGCGGCGAATTTCATCCTCATTAAGATCACCTCCCTGGACGTGCCGACGTTCATCAATAAACTCGGCGAACGCGGGATTCTTGTCCGGGACTGCTCTTCCTTTCCCGGGCTCGACGGACGCTATATCAGGATCGCGGTGCGGACCTGGTGGGACAACAGGCGTCTTATCAAGGCGTTCAGAGAATTGCTGGTGCGGTAATTCCCCTTCAATAATTAAAGTATCCTCAATACGAGTAGTCAATGATCATCAAAGAGATACAGGCAAAAAGCATCCTGTCGAAGTCACAGATCTATGACTATGCCTTGAATGCGTACGTTGGATGTCAGCATACGTGCGTCTACTGCTACGCCAAATTCATGAAGAGATTTACAGGACACCGTGAACCATGGGGGAATTTTGTCGATATAAAGATCAATGCCCCCGAATTGCTGTTTCATGAGGTGAAGAAAAAGAAAATCGGAAGGGTCTGGATAAGCGGGGTATGTGATGCGTATCAACCTGTGGAAAAGAAATACCTGATCACGAGGAAATGCCTCGAGATCCTCGTGGAACATGGCTGGCCGTGTACCATCCAGACCAAATCCCCGCTGGTGGTAAGGGACATCGATATACTGAAGAGGTCAGTCGATTGCGAGGTTGGGTTCACCATAACCACCGCGGACGAAAAGATAAGGAAAATATTCGAGCCGGGCGCGCCGCCAATAGCCAAAAGGGTCGAGGCATTGGCGATCCTTCACGCGGAAGGGATAAAGACCTTTGTCATGGTTGCTCCCTTGCTTCCCGGCGCCGAGGGGCTGGTTGATCTCCTGAAAGGCAAGGTGGACCATGTCCTCATCGACCGGTTGAATTATCATTATGCGGACTGGGCGTATAAAAAACACGGGATGCAAGGGGCCATGGACGATAGTTTCTTCGAACAAAAGGGCGAGGACCTGGGAATTGCATTTGAAGAGGAAGGCATTGTCTGCAGTAAGTTGTTTTGAATATGACAGACAGCCACCCTCGCGTTCGAGTTTTTCGAGCCTTACACGAAAAACCCCCTGCCGCATCAGGTGAAAAAGCAGACGATAACTGATCAGAATAACGGAAAGCAGAGACCATGCCGGCTTTTCCACGCAACGTTTACTGTGGAACGGTGAATCGGTTATTGCATCATGGACACATTTTGCACCAAGAGAACGGTTTTACTCAAGGATCTCTCCCCGCGGTTCACCCGGCGCATCTCGTTTTCATTTTTGTCGGCCAGCTCCCACGCTCGTTTATAGAGATGTCTCGGCTGTTTGATCACTACCCGGATCTCCCCCTCGTACAAAGAAACAGGCATGAACACCCCGGCCTCACGTGCGACGATGTTGGCCTGCACAAGAGCCCACTCGCTCCCCGATGTAAATCCTGCGCTCTTTCCGGCAGGGAAGCCGGCTGCAAAACCCGCTATAAGAAAAGCGGTCGCCAACAATATCCGTATCATGATCTTCATGGTTTTCTCCTTTCATTATTGCTATTCTGCTGCGTCACGAATAAGGGAAAAGGTGTGCGGAGAATAGAGATACAAATGAAATTAATTGTTTATATACTACTAACGTAGCAATAATACTGCCAGAATATATAAGAGTAAGAATATCTTAATATTCGTCCAGATAAAAATAGTATTTTCATAATTATATTAGAATGTTATGGAAATCTCTCAGGGCATGATATTATAAAAAATTACCGTGGGAATGGTCCAATATAAAGATAAAATACCTGCCTCTATTGCTCTCTTGTCTAGAAACCTTACACTATCTGTTATTGCATATTGTCTTGAAATTTAAACTCTTTCTGAATATTGCCTAAAGAAGAAGCACAGAACGGTCGTGAAAAGTAGTCGGGAAAGGTTACAACTTCTCGGACTTGCAAATGAGGCATCAAAAAAAAACGTTAAGAATCAAGACGATAAATATGCGGGCTTAATAGCGGTGTGTTCGAGCAAAGTTAATTTTCTTTAATTCCACGTTATCTTAACTTTGAAAGAATTCCAACGTAACGTGAAAAGGCTCAAATCATCAAGGGGGACAAATGTCTTAACCTACATCTCAAGACACCAGATGAAATATCATTAATGAAGTTTTGCAGTGGCTGCTTCTTTGTTAAGCGGTCTCATTTTCCGAATTGTAAACTGATCCGGCCATCCAAATAATCATCATTTATCGTTGGCCTGCTCTTAATGGAGCGCAATCTGATATTTTCTTGACAACAGAAGAGGTTTTTGTATAATAGCACTCTATTTTCCTATCTTTCCGTTTTAATCCGGGCAGGGGCAATCATTGACATTTCAGGACCTTATTCTCACGTTACAGAACTACTGGGCCTCGAAGGGCTGTGTCATTCATCAACCGTATGATACTGAGGTCGGCGCAGGGACCTTCCATCCCGCCACCTTTCTTCGCGTTCTCGGCCCTGAACCGTGGAAAGCGGCTTACGTCCAGCCCTCACGCAGGCCCACGGACGGGCGCTACGGCGAGAATCCCAATCGCCTGCAGCACTACTACCAGTTCCAGGTGATCCTGAAGCCCCATCCGGAAAATGTCCAGGAACTCTATCTCGAGAGCCTTGTTCAACTCGGCATCAATCCCCTGAAGCACGATATCCGTTTTGTCGAGGACGACTGGGAATCACCAACGCTCGGGGCCTGGGGCCTCGGGTGGGAGGTATGGCTTGACGGCATGGAGGTGACCCAGTTCACCTATTTCCAGCAGGTGGGCGGCATCGATCTTAAACCTGTTTCCGCCGAGCTTACCTATGGTGTGGAACGACTTGCCATGTATCTTCAGGGCGTGAACAATGTGTATGACCTCGAATGGACCAAGGGCGTGAAGTACGGCGATATCCACCATGACACGGAAGTTCAGTTCTCGAAATATAACTTCGAACTTTCGGACCGGGAGATGCTTTTCCGGCAGTTCGAGGCTTATGAGCGGGAAAGCGGGAAGCTTATCAAGGCGGGGGTCGTGTTCCCGGCTTATGATTATTGTCTCAAGTGCTCTCACACCTTCAACCTGCTGGATGCCGCCGGCGCGATCAGCGTGACCGAGCGCACGGGCTACATCGGACGCGTGCGGAAGCTCGCGCGTTTGTGCGCCCATGCGTACCTGGCGGACCGCGAGGCGAAGGGGTTTCCGATGTTGAAAAGATGAGTCAAGGCAAAGCGAAATTCGTCTCTCGCGGAGGCGCAGAGGACGCGGAGAAAGACAAATTGACGCGTCCAATCTGTCTGTCATTCTGAGCGGCAGCGAAGAATCTCGTATTTCCAAACAGATGAGAGATCCTTCACTTTGTTCAGGATGACATAAAGTAGTTTTTCAACAGCCAGTTAGGTTCATATTATTTTCTCTGCGAGCTCTGCGCCTCTGCGAGAAAAAGTTTTTAAGGAGTATTCGTTGTCCAAAGAATTCTTATTAGAGATCGGCACCGAAGAGATCCCGTCGAGGTTCGTTATCCCGGCGCTTGAGAAGATGAGAGAACTGTTCACCGCGCTTCTTGCCTCGGGGCGCGTTGCATCGCGCGGTGATCTGAAGGTCTACGGCACGCCGCGGCGGCTTGTCCTGTACGTTCCCGAGATGGACGAGCGCCAGGCGGATATTTCGAAGGAAGTGACCGGCCCTCCGCGAAAAATCGCTTTTGACGCAGAAGGCAATCCCACAAAAGCGGCGACCGTGTTCGCGGGGAAAAACGGCATCCCGGTGAGCGCGCTCGCGATCAAGAACACGGACAAAGGCGAATACGTGGTGGCGCGCATCGATGAAAAGGGCGGGGACACGGCAGCATGGCTCAAACAGGCGCTGCCGGGGTTCATCCTTTCCATCCCGTTCCAGAAGACCATGCGCTGGATGGACAAGGACATCCGGTTCGCCCGGCCCATCCACTGGGTGCTTGCCCTGTGGGGCGGTTCCGTGGTGGACTTCGAGCTGGGCGGAATCAGGAGCGGCAGCCTTTCACGCGGCCACCGGTTCATGAGTCCCGGCGCGTTCCTGGTCAAGGATTTCAAGTCCTATGCTGCGCAGATCGAACCGAACTTTGTCGTGATCGATCCCGAGGTGCGGAAACAGCGGATCATAACGCAGATACAGGACCTCGCGAAAGCACAGGGCGGTGCGGTGCTCGATGACCCGGGCCTGGTGGACGAGGTGGCGAATCTTGTGGAGTTTCCGGTCGCGGTCATGGGTACGTTCAACAAGGATTACCTCAGGGTGCCGAAAGAGGTCCTGATCATGGCCATGCGCGAGCACCAGCGGTATTTCAGCGTGGTAGCCCCTGATGGCAGCCTGCTGCCATGCTTTATCACGATCAGCAACACGCGGGCCGAGGACATGGAGATCATTCGTGCCGGGAACGAGCGTGTGCTCGCGGCGCGACTTTCGGACGCGGCCTATTTTTTTGATCATGACTCACGAATACCGCTGCATCAACACGTTGAAGGGCTCAATAAGGTCACCTATCAGGAGAAACTCGGTACGACCTTTGACAAGACCATGCGCGTAAAGACCCTTTCAGCGTACCTCGCGGGGCTTTTTAACTCGGATGTCAAGGTGGCCGAGCGGGCCGCCGAACTGTGCAAGGCCGATCTGCTGACCGGCGTGGTGGGGGAGTTCCCCAAACTCCAGGGTGTGATGGGCAGGCAGTATGCCCTCCTTTCAGGAGAAGATCCGAGGGTGGCTGACGCGATTCTTGAACATTACCTGCCTCGTTTCGCGGGCGACAAACTGCCCGGGACGCTTGAAGGAGTCTGTGTCGGGATCGCGGACCGGATCGATACGATCACGGGTTGTTTCTCCGTTGGTCTTATCCCGAGCGGGTCCGAAGACCCCTATGGCCTTCGAAGGCAGTCCGTCGCCATTCTGAACATGCTGCTCGAGCGCGGACTGCGGTTGTCGCTGGCCGATCTCATAGCCGAGGCGTGCAAGGCATACGACCTCGCGAAGCAGGATAAGTCCCGTGTCGGCTCAGACACGCTCGATTTCTTCCGTCAAAGGGTTGCCGGCATCCTTTCCGCGGAGGGCATCCGCTCCGACGTGGTGGATGCGGCGTTGTCGGTCGGATTCGACGACCCGCTTATCGCGCGGGAGAAGGTGCGGGCGCTTGACGGCCTCAGGATGTCGGAAGATTATCAACCGCTGGTCACGGCGCTCAAGCGGGCGGGAAATATCCTGCCGAAGGATTTTACTGGCACGGTCAAGAAGAGCGTCCTCAAACTGGACGCCGAGAAGGCCCTCCACGCGGCGTTCACGGAGATCAAGGACCGGGTGAAGGAGAAGACGGCGAAGCTCGATTTCCGGGGGGCGCTCGCCGACATCGCGTCGCTCAGGAGGCCGGTTGACGACTTCTTTGATACGGTCATGGTCATGGACAAGGACGACGAAGTGAAAGAGAACCGCCTGGCGCTTCTCGCCGGCGTTACGGGGCTTTTCGCCGGGATCGCGGATTTCTCGCGGCTGGTGCTGGGAACGGAAGAAACGAAGAATACATAAACCGGATCATGCCACGAAGACACGAAGGCACTAAGAAAAAATTTAACTTCGTGTCTTGGTGTCTTTGTGGTAAAAAAAAGAAGATGCCAAACTTTTTCAGGGAGGATAGTTCTATGGCTACAGGAAAAAAGTATATTTATTTTTTTGGTAAGGGTAAGGCCGACGGGACAGGGACGATGAAAGACCTGCTCGGAGGCAAGGGCGCGGGCCTCGCTGAGATGACGAATGCGGGTGTGCCGGTCCCTCCGGGGTTCACGATCACCACCGAGGTCTGCAATCTGTTCTATGAGATCGGTAATCGCGTGCCGGACGGCCTCGACGCGGAGATGCGCGAGTACATGAAAATGATGGAGAATGCCGTCAGCGGCTACCGGTTCGGCGACGCGGACAAGCCTCTGCTCGTGTCCGTGCGGTCCGGTTCCAAGTTCTCCATGCCAGGCATGATGGATACGGTCCTGAACCTTGGCCTGAACGACACCACGATCAAGGGACTTATCCGCATGTCCGGCAACGAGCGCTTTGCCTGGGACGCGTATCGGCGTTTTATCCAGATGTTCGGCAATGTGGTGATGGGCATCGAGAAGGACGTGTTCGAGCAGCTTATCCATGACGCGAAGAAGAAAAGGAAGGTTCTCCTCGACATCGATCTTACGGCAGGGGACCTGAAGGGGCTGGTGGACAAGTTCAAGGCCAAGGTGAAGCAGGTCATGAAGCGCGAATTTCCGCAGGACCCCTGGGAACAGCTTTTGATGGCGCGCGACGCGGTCTTCGGTTCCTGGAATAACCCCCGCGCGATCACCTACCGCAGACTGAACGATATTCCGGGCACCCTCGGCACGGCTGTGAACATCCAGGCCATGGTCTTCGGCAACATGGGAGACACCTCGGCCACGGGCGTCGGGTTCACCAGAGATCCTTCGACAGGGGCCAAGGAGTTCTACGGCGAGTATCTGACGAACGCGCAGGGCGAGGACGTGGTGGCCGGCACCCGGACTCCGCATCCCATCGCGGACCTTCAAAAAGAAATGCCGCAGGTGTACCGCCAGCTCCGCGATATCACGAACCGGTTGGAGCAGCATTACCGCGATATCCAGGACTTCGAATTCACGGTGCAGGACGGCACGCTTTACATGCTCCAGACCCGCACGGGCAAACGCACGGCCCATGCGGCGGTCAAGATCGCCGTGGACATGGTCGGCGAGAAGCTTATCTCCCGGGAAGAGGCGGTGCTCCGAGTTGAGCCCGCGTCTCTGGACCAACTCCTCCATCCCATCATCGATCCCAAGGCGAAGCTCCAGGTGATCGCCAAGGGCCTGCCCGCGTCACCGGGCGCTGCTTCCGGCAAGGTCGTGTTCACCGCGGACGAAGCCGTGAAACAGGCCAAGAAGTATCCTGTCATTCTCGTCAGGCCCGAGACCACTCCCGACGATATCCACGGGATGGACGCGGCCAAGGGCATCCTCACGGCGCGCGGCGGTATGACATCCCACGCGGCGGTCGTGGCCCGCGGCATGGGAAAGCCCTGCGTTGCGGGCTGTGAAACCATCAAGGTCGACCTGAAGGCAGAGAAGTTCACGGTCAACGGGGTGATCGTAAAACTGGGAGACAGCATCACCATCGATGGCGGCACCGGCCGCGTCATTCTCGGCAAGGTCCCGACCGTGGAACCCACGGTGAGCGGCGACTTCGGCACGCTCATGACATGGGCTGATGAGATACGCACCATGGGCGTTCGCGCGAACGCGGATATTCCGCGCGACGCAAAGATGGCGCGCCAGTTCGGCGCCGAGGGCATCGGGCTTTGCCGGACCGAGCATATGTTCTTTGCCGCGGACCGGCTGCCGTTCGTGCAGCAGATGATCCTCGCGAACGACACCGATGCGCGCGAGAAGGCGCTCATGAAGCTTCTGCCGATGCAGCGTTCCGATTTCAAGGGGCTCTTCGAGGCCATGGCCGGTTTCCCGGTCACCATCCGTCTCCTGGACCCGCCGCTCCATGAATTTTTGCCCAAGCGCGAGGAGCTTATGGTCGAGGTCGCCGTGATGCAGGCAAAGAAGGCGCCCAAGGCGTCTATCGCGAAGAAGGAAAAACTCCTCCACCGGGTCGAAGATCTGCACGAGTTCAATCCCATGCTCGGCCATCGTGGCTGCCGTCTCGGCATCGTGTATCCCGAGATAACCCGCATGCAGACCAGGGCCATCATTGAGGCCGCCTGCGAGCTGGCGAAAAAGGGCAAGAAAGTCGTGCCTGAGATCATGGTGCCGCTCGTGGGCATCATGAAAGAGTTCCAGAACCAGAAGGAACTGATCAAGGCCACGGCGGAAGAGGTGATGAAAAAGAAGGGGGTAACGATCGAGTATATGATCGGGACCATGATCGAGCTCCCGCGTGCGTCACTCATTGCGGATGAGATCGCGAAGGAGGCCGAGTTCTTCTCCTTCGGCACGAACGACCTGACGCAGACCACCTATGGCTTCAGCCGCGACGATGCGGGCAAGTTCATTGGTTACTACACCGAGAACGGCATTCTCGAAAAGGACCCCTTCCAGACCCTGGACCAGGAAGGTGTGGGCCAGCTCGTAACGATGGGTGTTGTGAAGGGCCGCAAAACCCGGCCAAACCTCAAGGTCGGCATCTGCGGTGAACATGGCGGCGATCCGGCGAGCGTGGAATTCTGCTACCGGACAGGGCTCAACTACGTGAGCTGCTCACCCTATCGCGTGCCGATCGCGCGGCTTGCCGCGGCGCACGCCAAACTCAAAGAGAAGGGCGTGGGCGGGTCGGGGACCAAGTAATATTTCATCCAAGTCTGAAAAGGGCGGCGAGAGCCGCCCTTTTTGTTTGCGCGAAAGCAAATCGATTATTCTTGACAAAAGTTAACGTCAATGTTAACCTCACGATGACGGAATGAAGCGAACTGTAATCTTATATTCAACTGCCGATGGCAAATGCCCGGTAAAAGATTTTCTCGATGCGTTGCCCGGGAAAGTGGCGCAGAAAGTCACCTGGGTTCTTCGACTGCTGGAGGATTTGGATGTTATCCCGGTAACGTATTTCAAAAAGCTGACGGGTAGCGATGAAATTTGGGAATGCAGGATTCAACTCGGTTCGAACGCTTATCGGCTATTTTGTTTTATGTTGAGTGGAACAGTTGTTGTTCTGACGCATGGGCTCAGAAAAAAGACTCAAAAGACGCCGAAAAGTGAAATTGATAAGGCGGAGGCGTATCGGAAGGATTATCTGCGGAGGCACAAATGATCAGTTTAAAAAAATATATTAAAGAAAGAAAAAAGCGCGACAGCGCATTTGCCAGAGGGTATGAAGAAGGGTATGAGTTGTTTAAAGTCGGAGTTGTTCTCAGGGAAGCTCGGGAGTCGGCAGGAATGACCCAGGATGAAGTGGCGAGGAAATTAAAAACCAAAAAGACGGCGATTTCCCGTATTGAAAACCATGCGGAAGACATTAAATTATCGACACTGGAGCGTTTTGCTTCAGCGCTGGGGAAAAAGTTGACCGTGAATATATCCGCCGGATTAGGAAACGGTGTTGCTGAGACCGCGGCCGATTATAAAGTCGTGAGATCAAGAAAAAGAATATGATTAAACGCAATGGAAAAATTTCCGACCTATGGAACTCAGATGACAAAAAAAGTTGGTAGGTCGGGTAGAGCATAGCGAAACCCGACTTCTCTCCCCCGTATTATCGTAATGACATGCCGGAGCTATCGAACATGAGTGAAATAATTATCTACGAAGACGCTGACGGACAGAGCGCGGTTCAGGTCCGGCTGGACGGTGAGACGGTATGGCTGACGCAAAAGCAGATGTCGGAACTTTTTGAGACAACGCCCGAAAATATCACTATGCATCTGAAACGCATATTTGTGGACGCCGAACTCAATGAAGAGGCAACTACTAAGGATTTCTTAGTAGTTCAAGCCGAGGGAAAACGACAGGTTTCCAGGACAATCAAGCATTACTACCTTGACGCCATTATTCCCGTGGGTTACCGGGTGAATTCAAAGCGCGGCTTTCTTGCTCGATAGGGTCCGGTGCAAAAATATGAATATACGATCTCTCGACGAAAAATACATGCGCATGGCGCTCAGGCTGGCCGAAAAGGCCAAAGGCCGCACGAGTCCGAATCCCATGGTCGGCGCCGTCGTGGTGAAGGGCGGCCGGGTCATCGCCAGCGGATACCATCACAAGGCTGGCGAACCGCATGCCGAGGCGATCGCGCTCAAAAAGGCGGGGACGAAAGCCAAGGGCGCCACGCTTTACGTGACGCTCGAACCATGCTCACACACGAACAAACGGACGCCGCCCTGCATACCGCTCGTTCTGCAGAGCAAAGTGAAGAGGGTCGTGGTATCCATGATCGATCCGAACCCTCGTGTTTCCGGAGGCGGCATCAAAACCCTGCGGAAGGCGGGCATCGAAGTCACCACCGGTGTGCTGGAGGCGGAGGCAAAAAAGCTGAACGAGGCGTACATAAAATATATCACGACCGGAACGCCCTTCGTTACTCTCAAGATCGCCCAGACCCTTGATGGCAAGATCGCCACGGCTTCAGGCGAGTCGAAATGGATCACCGGCGGAAAGGCGAGAGAAGAGGGGCGCAGACTGCGCGACCGCAACGATGCCATTCTCGTCGGCATCAACACGGTCCTGAAAGACGATCCTTCCCTTACCACAAGGCTTCCCGGAGGCCGCGATCCCATCCGCGTTATTGTTGATTCCAGGCTCAGAACCCCGTTGAAGGCAAAGGTCATCACTCAGCGATCATCGGCAAAGACCTGTATTGCAGCGCTCGAGAGCATGCCGAAAGACAAGCTCGTCAAGCTTCTGGACGCCGGCGTGGAAATACTGTTGGCCAGGGGAAGGAAAGGGCATGTGGATCTGAAATACCTCATGAAAATGCTCGGCAGCTTCGGGATCACGTCCGTGCTTATTGAAGGCGGGGCCGAGGTGAACGCATCGGCGCTGAAGTCGGGTATCGTCGACAAGGTCGTCCTGTTCATCGCGCCCATGATCATGGCGGGAACGGACTCCCTGTGCTGTATCGGCGGCAGTTCTCCGGCAACGCTCAGCCGGGCGGTCAGGCTCCGGGACGTCACCTCGCGAAGCGTCGGGCAGGACCTGATGATCGCAGGGTATATCATCAAGACGCGCTGATTTCTTAGTGCGATAACTCCCGCCGCGACCTGAAGTATTTGATTATCAGGTAGATCGTCACGACGGTCAGCGCGATAACGATCACCCAATGCGCCATGCTCTCCATGTCCTTCTGAATATGTTCCAGGCTGTTCCCCCCCGCGTAACCGATCCCGACCATGAGCGTGATGGTCCCGAGCGCCGAGACCGCATCAGTAAGAATGAATTTCAGGTATCTCATCCTCATGATTCCCGCCACGAGAAAGATCTGGCCCCGCAGGCCGATCACCTGCCGTCCGAACAGAATGATCAAGATCCCCCGGCGATTGAACATCTTTTCCAGCGATTGAAGTTTTTGCGGCGAAAGGAACCGGCAAAACCAGCGGTGGGTAACGATCAAACGGCCGTATTTCTTCCCGATATGATAGATGATCGTGTCCGCGATCAGCAGACCTGCATACACCATGATGAGCGCGCGGAAGGGCGGTATTACGCCGTGGGAGATAAGGTAACCGCACAGGATGAGCGTCGCGTCTTCGGGAAAGGGCAGTCCTATCGCGCCCAGGATGAGCAGAAGGAAAAGTCCGATCAAGGGAAATTGCCCGGAGAGCAGAGAAATGTATTCCACGTTTTGACCCTCTCGCGGTGGTCTACAGGGTGTGAATCAGATACAAGACCAGAAAAAAGCCGATCGCAAGGATCGATATGGCAAGGAGCACACTTAAGATGATCGACGGTTTATAGGTATCTTCGTCAATTTGACGCTCCACCATCTTGTACCGGATGAACGCCAGTACTCCCATCACGACGCCGAGACCGACGAGAACGATCCCGATGATCGGCGAGTAACCCGCGGTCGGGGGAACAGTCTCCCTCCCCAGGTAATACCCCATTTGCTTCACGAAGAGCGAGAATTTTTCCACCACAAACCCGAAGGCCATGATCGCGATGCTTGTCCGTATCCACGCGAGGAACGTCCGCTCGTTCGCCATGTGGACGCGGCGGTTGCGGATTCCTGATGGTTTTATTTCGTCAGGAGTTTCCTTCATGCCTTGTTCCCGTATCTTCTCATCATCTACCCCTCACTGTGCATGTTGCACCTGCATGTCACCCTCCGATGATCGTGACTATCCCGCTCCTGATCATCTTGACGGCAATGGCCGCCAGGATCAGGGCCGCGACCTTGGCAAAGGCGCGCGATCCGTTGATGCCGATGAGTTTTATGATCCGGTCCGCCTGGGAAAAGATGAGCCAGGCCAGGAGAATGTTCAGCACGAGTGACAGGATGACAGGCGCATATCCGTAGCTGCCGACGAGAACCAGGGTCGTCGTGAGCGTGGCCGGACCCGCGATGAGCGGGGTGCCGAGCGGGACCACGCCGAGCGTTGGGCTGATATTTATTCTTTTCTCGCCCGCGCGTACGATATCGAGGACCGCGATGATCATGAGCACGATCCCGCCCGCGATCATGAAATCCTCGACCATGATGCCGAGCGCGGTGAAAATTGCCCTGCCGATCAGCACGAAGCCGATGGTGATCAGGAATGCCGTGAGGATGGATTGCCGGACGATGATCTTGCGTTCGTTTTTCTTCATTCCTTCGGTCATGGCCACGTAGAGCGGGAGCACTCCCGGAGCGTCCAGCGCGACCATGAGGGGAATGAGGCAGAGCAAAAAAGGATTGAGTATGTCCATGGCGATCTCCCAGAAGAGAGTATAGCTGATATCGCGCGAGGTGTCCAGCGTTGAAGAATGTTTTGAGGGCAACGCTGTTCCGGACGATCAATGCTATAATAGTCACATGCTGATACTACACCTGCACTTCTTCGTCATCCCCGAATGTTTCTATCGGGGATCCAGGTTTTATTCAAGATAACAAAAGATCAAAGACACTGGATTCCGGCTGGTATCATACCGGAATGACGACTAAATGGAACAAGTCATAAAAAAGTTTGATGCAGTCTTTATTAAGACTATGATCAGTCAATGAATAAAATAGGGAAGGGGGTGAACTCCATGAAAAAAACATGGGTATGATTGACCGGGTAGTCCGCGTGATCTTCGCGATTGTGGTCGGTGTCCTCTATTTAGCGGATTCCATCAGCGGCACGGCGGCCCTGATCCTGGGCCTTCTCGCCGTTATCATGCTGGTGACGAGCATTGTTGCTTTCTGTCCGCTTTATGTGCCGCTGGGGATATCAACGTTGAAGAAAGAAAAGTAAGTTGTGTGCATAAAAAAGGCCGCTTCTCATAAGAGGAGCGGCCTTTTTCGTTAATGCGGAGGTGTTACCACTTCATCTCACTATCGTGTAATTTGTCCGTTCCGTAAAGGTGGCAAGTAAAGGCACAATATTTACCTGATGTGTTATAAACATTAGTCATTGTCTGTCCAGACTGGAGCATTATTGTTGTATTCAGATCATTAAAATGGACAGTCGCAAGCTTTGAAGTGTCATGGCAGTCGATGCAATCGGCTCCCACGTCTACGAGATGTTTTGAGTGCTCTCCCGAGTCATAGCTGTTGTACTGAGATGTACCGAAAGCATGGCATGACGTGCATAGCGTGATCGTGCCAGTAAGCCAGCTTGGCGTTGTCTGGCCTCCATGGCAGCTGACATTGGAACAAGTGAAACCGCCTGCATTATACGAGGCAGTACCGGTCTTTGCATTATAGGTTGTCCCCAGGAATGCGACATTGACCACACCACCGCTGTAGTCGTGATTCGCAGTGTTTGTTCCCGCCCCGTTGTGACAGGTATTACAGACGCCGGTGATGTTCGCAAGGGCATCATGCTTGCCGTGCTTGCCCGCGACGTTCGGAGAAACCGCGCCGGTCGGAGGTTTGCCGTGGCATGACGTGCAGTTTGTTTGTGTCAATGGCGATCCGGCCGTATGGCACGTTGAACATGCCGGACCCGCACCGCCGGCGAGAGCCACACCATGGCATAGAACGCAGGCATTTGTCATATTGCCCGCTGTCTGATGGCTGGTCGCAGTTGCCCACTTCCAGGGCACAGGATGCGCGGTATTCGTTGCATGGCATGAGGCCCCTTCACAGCCGGTAGCGAGGCTGCCTTTGGCGACATTGAATCTCGGGTTGCTTCCCGCGCCGCTGTTGGATGGATCGGCGTGACACGCCTGGCAGTATGTCAGGTCCGCCTTTGCAAGAGGTCCGTGGAGCGTGGGATCAATGAACGGCACTGCGTGAGGAGCGCCGACATCCGCATGGCAAAGGGTGTTGTTGAAACAGCCGGGCGATGCAATCGGGTCATAGGGTGACGGCTGAACCGTTGAATTGGCCCCATTGGTATGGCAAAGGGCGCAGACCGTGGCATTATTCGGGTTTGTTGACGTGTGGGTCCTCGTTCCGCCCCTCCATGGTATGGGTGAGTGCGGAGCATTGACGCCCGATCCATGACATCCCGCCGTGTTCAAACAGGTCTTCAGCGCAGTTCCCCCGGCAAAGTCGTTCCCATGACAGGTTTGACAGAGACTGAATCCTGCTGTCGCCCCTGGCGTTCCTTTTGCGGTCACACCGTGGGAATCCGGGTTCTGCCAGCCTACAGGATGGACCGGGGTAGAGTGGCAGAGCGTGTTATTGAAGCATCCGGGAGCTGCCGCCGGATCAAACGTCGAAGGTTGAACAGAAGAGTTTGCTCCATTCGTATGGCATGAGGCGCAGATCGGGGCGTTGCTTTGATCAGTGTTCACGTGGGTCCGCGTCCCGCCTCTCCAGGGCGCGGGAGAGTGCGGCGCGTTGACGCCGGCCCCATGACAGCCGGCTGTGTTCATGCAGGTGATGTTGGACATTCCCCCGGTGAAATCATCACGGTGGCATTCCTGACAGGTGGAAAAACCCGTAGTCGAAGTAACGGCTGCCTTTGCGGCCGCACCGTGTGAATCAGGTGTTTCCCATGCTGCGGCGTGTCTTCCCGTTTCCGGATTGATCAGGGACCGGGGTGATCGTGCATCGCTGCATCCAACGGAAAGGAGCAGCAGGGCACCGCCCAGTGCAACTCCGGCTTTCATGATTATCGGTGACATACGATACACCTCTCATTATTCTGACGACCATGGCAGGGGACACAGGATGCAGGATTTATCTTGCCGTCAATTTTATGCTGGTTCAGATAATCGCCCCGGTGCGGCAAGTCCCGTCCCGGGGATTCCTTAAACTTGTCGCTCGGCTTGATCTCTTCCTTGTTCGTGTGGCAGTCGGCGCAGAAGGACTCCGCATGGCAGACTTCGCAGGCCTGTTTATGCTGAGACGCGTAGAACTTGTGCTTTCTCATGTAACCAGACCGGTGATCAAGGTGGTCCAGTGCCGCCCTCCAGTCGGTATGACATTCGCTGCACATTTGCGTGTCTCCGATGTTTTCGGGGTGCTTCAGTGCGGTGTTCCGGTGAACGGCACAGGAAAACAGCAGGGCGCCGGTCAGGGCCAGAATTACAAGGATGATCGTCTTATCATGGGTATTCATCATGAGCTCTCCTGAAGAGGTCGTCTTAGGGTTTCCTGGTGCTTTCGCCTTTTTTTGACCGCAGGCTGAGCATTTTTCATCCCGGATTCGTAATGGGCGTCAAAAGAATACACAAACGTGGCCATGCCGCGGACATCACGTTTAAACTCAGGGCCCCTGCTATAGTGCACATCGGCCACGAGCCGTGCTTTCGGCGTAAGGGCAAATCCCAGCGCCACAGAAGCACTGTCCGCATTATTGACCCCGTTGATCTCCTGCTTGTAGGCAAGATGAAGAAACTGCAACGTGACGTCCGCCCTGGCGATTTTCCGGGACACGTATGCTCCCAGCTCATCATATTTCAGACGATCGGTCGCGCCGTCCATACGGTGACCGCTGACCCCCATGCCGGTGGATTCTCCGGCATAGGCAATTTTCCCGCCGTAGTAGTCGGCTATACCGGCAATGCGGTAATGAAAGTTCCTGTAATCTGCTACCGCGGTGATCGTGCTGGTGACGGCATAGTCTATCGATCCTCCGGTCGCTGTCATCGTTTCATTGGGATCGATGAAAGGGAAGGTGAAGGCGCTCACGGTCATGGAGGAAAAGTACTGCTGATAATCGACTTTGGTGTACTCGCCATTCAGGCGCAGATCGCCGAAGGGACCGATGGTCACATAATAATTGTGCTGCATCCAGCCGCGACCGATGGCATTGTACGAAGACATTCCCTGAATTTCCAGCGTCGATACCGGCCGGAGCCAGATATCGACACCTTCTTCTCTCCTGAAGCTGTTCCCACCGTTTTTTTCATCGAGATGAGATACGCCGAGGATGAAGTATCCCGGGATCCACTCTGAGATCCTTCCGCCCACGACCGAGTCGCCTCTCCTCGTGTCAAATCCTGTTTCAACGGGGCTTCCTCCATAGAGCGCGATGGTGAGCCCGCCCTTCAGTTCAGTACGGGCATGAACACCATCGACCAGTAGGGAAGCCACACCCTCATTCACCCGCACCCTGCCGAGATCGAGCTGTGTGTTGCCGGCCCATCTTTTTATGCTGAGATAAGCGTACTGGAGGTCATCGTTGGATCTGCCGTTGTAGCTCTCGTTCTGCAGATCATGGCGGTACCACCCGCCGAAGTTGAATGACACGGAATCCCTGGCTGAGTTGTCCACCCGGAAATTGAGGTATTCGTAGAGCGGCATCAACTGCCTGGAGTCCGCGGTCTCCCGGCTCAGCAGGTAGGTCCGGGATTGGCCGGTGACGTCAAGGGCCGAAGCGATCGAGGAGATCGAAATGAACGCAAACAAGATAGAAAACCAGATATATGAACGTATTCGCACGTAGGTACGCCCCCCTGTAATAGTGAAGCTGATGTGACCGGAAACCATCATTCCGGCTGTCCGGGCCTGCGACAGTTCGTGTCTCTTTTTGTTGAAAAAACCGTTGATGCAAGAACAGTCTGAGCATTAGAAAAAATACATAACCAACCGTGATGGTTCTCTGAACAAAATAACGCTCAGATTGGAATTAGTCAAACTCTAGTTCAAATTTGAGACGCACTATGACTGTCCGAATAGGCGCCTGCGTGCGGTGGTTGTAAAAAGATGCTTACAATACCTGCATCACGTGTTTAATGATGTGATCATGATCACCGTGGGCGCGATGAGGTGTCATTTTCGCAAAGCCCGGGTATGACGAACCATCCGGCGGAGGTAAGAGGGGACTTTGAAAGGGGAAAAGAAAAAATTCGTTTATCCGGATGATCGCGGATAAGAGCCCGAGGCCAGGGCTGACTTCATCATCACTAAGATCGGTGAATATCAGTATCCATCGTCGGGGCTGTTCTCTGGGATCCGGGATGAGATCGCTTTTTGCGGGAAAGACATTCGGGGAGATCCATGCACGTCGCGGCTGAATGCTTTGAAGGAAGGATTACAGGCTCTTCGAGGTTTTGCGCTTGAAATTATTCTGTTTTGAAGGATCGTCGGTAAGTGTGAGCGCGCCATCTTCGCCATAGTACATATAGATGGTGTGCCGCGCTCTGAATGCCAGTTCTTCGCCATTGTAGAGCTTCATGATCTTTTGCACATAATTCTGTGTTTCCCGGTAGGGCGGGATGGTCCCCCATTTTTTCACCGCCGTCTCGCCTGAATTGTATGCCGCAAGCGCGAGCCGCAGGTTCCCTTCATAGCGGTCTATCAGATACCGGAGGTATTTCACGCCGCCGTCGATGTTCTCATGGGGGTTGAATGAGTTGCCGACGTTCATCACCAGAGCGGTCTGGGGCATGAGCTGCATCAGTCCCATTGCGCCTTTTCGTGACAGCGCATAGGGGTTGAAATCAGATTCCACTTTCACAACCGCGTGCACGAGCGCGGGGTCGACGCCGTGGCGGCTGCAGGCGGTATTGATAATATCGATATAGGCGCTTGGAAGGTTTGACGATGAGAGCTGCGTCCGTGACGCGGCGGAGGAACGCGCCTGGGTTTTCATGCGTTGTTCTGCCGTAACCGTTGATTTCAAGCGCTTATATTTTTTGGCACTGCCGACGCCCACATTGCTGAAATGGACCACGCCGTTCTTATCGGTGTACTGATAGATATCGGCCATGCCGGCACGCGGCCGGCAAAGGAAGAACAGCAACGCAATGCATATCAATATGAGTGCAGCCTTCCGCTTCATCACGACCTCATTGAGATGAGAGTGACAAAAAAACGATCTTAACCTTAGCCTGACGCCCATTGATGTAATTATAACTCAAAAAACTGTTTTTGGCAACAAAATATAGGCCGCCTGTCAACCCTTTCTTTGGTTAGGGCATGATGATCTTTACAAAAGAATGGCATTTTGCCCTCAAGGTTGTCTCCAACCAGCCGAAGATGCTATAATTAACTTGACAATATCGCTGCTCTCCTTTAATATGCATTTCTTATCGCGGGGTGGAGCAGTCCGGTAGCTCGTCGGGCTCATAACCCGAAGGTCGTCGGTTCAAATCCGGCCCCCGCTACCAACCTAATCAAGGGGTTACAGCATTTGCTGTAGCCCCTTTTTCTTGCCCTGTGATAAATTTGTGCTAATACTGTCCAATCTCTTTCATCCTTCCCGCGATAACTGCAGATAACTTAAAATCGCAAGTCTTGTTCGGTCCTCGAGGGGGTTGCACTGCTTCTGCTCATGGGTGGGGCGTGATTCATATGTACACGCGTGAACAGGCTATCGAAGACGGTCAGTTGCTCGATGTGAGCGATACGCCAGAGGCGCGCGAGGCTGGCTTCAAGGTTCCGGTCTGCATCACCGTGGGTGTACATGCGCTCGTACAGGTGCCGGAGCTGCTCTCCGGCTGGCAGGACTACAGCGGGCGGCTATGGGATACGCTGTTTCTGGCTGCAGCGGCTTTCAAGCGGGCAGGGGAGAAGACCCTCGTGCCCTTCGAAGTCATCTACCAGACAGATCTGCGCCGGTCTGCTACTGTCACGCTGTGGCTTTGCTTTTCAGAGTATGAGGGATTCACGGTTCTGCTGCCGGAGGAGTACTAACCTGCTAAAAAAGCTCTTGCATAAATGTAGCTTATATGCTACATTGCTTCCTGTGGAAGCCTTTCTCTACACGATATCCTATTATCTGACCGAAGCGGGCGGGAAGCCGTTTAAGGAATGGCTCGATGGCCTTAAGGATATTGTGGCGCGGCAGAAAGTTCGTATCCGGCTCGATCACGCCTTGGCGTGACAACCTCGGCAAGAATCGTTCTGTCGGAGAGGGCGTCTACGAATTGAAAATCGATTACGGTCCGGGATATCGGGTGTATTACGGACTGGACAAGAAAACCGTGGTCCTACTTCTGCTGGGCGGGGACAAGTCATCTCAGAAAAAAGACATCACCCAGGCCCGTACGTTTTGGGAGGACCACAAGAGGAGAAAGAGCAATGGCTAAGAAAACGACAACCTATCAAGAAGACCTCATCGAGGCTTTGAAGGATCCCCGCGAGGCTGCCGCCTATCTCAGTGCGGCGATGGAAGAAAGTGACCGGGCGCTGTTCCTTCTTGCCCTGCGGAACGTGGCGGAGGCGCACGGCGGCATGGCTGCGGTTTCTGAAAAGGCGAAGTTGAACCGGGAGAGCATGTACCGAATGCTTTCCAAAAAAGGAAATCCCGAGATCAAGAGCATCCTTACCCTGCTGCACTCCATGGGACTGAAAATGTCTATCGAGCCTAAGATTAGACCGTCGAAGTCATTAAAGATTAAAAAGGCGGCGTAAGACAGGCAACGTGTCGGTGCTTTTCGCCTGATTAAATGCGACCGTCGTGTTGAAAGCGCGAAGGTCAGTGCCTTTTTTCGTGTGATAAAAATGTGATAAAAAATTCCTTTTAGCACGAAATCACCGTAAAAGGCATAATCATTGTAACGCAGATAACGACTCGATTATCAAAGCAAAACGGGAAACCAGGATTTAATCAAAGGTCTCTAAAAAATGGCTTTTTGCCGCTCATAACCCGAAGGTCGTCGGTTCAAATCCGGCCCCCGCTACCAAATAAGTCAAGGGGTTACAGCATTTGCTGTAGCCCCTTTTTCTTGTCAATGAGGAGACGTTTTGGGATCCGCGGTCTTTGCTCGCGGACCTGGGCGCCGACTGATTGTAGATACACATTTTCCCTCAGTTCCATCCCGCAATCCGAAGTTATACTGGCCGATCTTTGTAGTCTGTTCTCTGAACCCTGATCCCCGACCCCTGAATTCAACACCGTTAATGTCTTTGACAAATCCCTTCTTTTATAGTAACTTTGCATCCGGAAACCTCGCCTATGCATATACAACCCGACCCAGCATACGCTTCAGGCGCAACACGGTTCGTGCTTGTCGCGGACAACGACGCCAACAACCTTGTCTTCATGTCCATGATCCTCCAGCGGTTCGAATACCCTGCCTGTTCGGCAAATAACGCCCAAAGGGCCCTTGAGATGGCAACCGTATCAGCGCCGTCCCTTATCATTGCGGAAATGAATCTCAGGGGAATGAGCGGCCTCGAACTGATGGGCCGGATAAGGCAGGAGCCCGTTACCCGTACCGTGCCGGTCATTATCATGACACGGGAGCTGACTCCGGAACTCGAACAGCAGTGCCTTCAGGAAGGTGCGGCGGGCTGTCTCAACAAGCCGGTCCAGGCAGATGATCTATACCGGATGGTCCATCCGATCCTCGAGCCCGGATCGCGCCGCAGAAACGTCCGCATCCGGACCCGTCTGTCCGTTATTGTGGATGGCGCGCCGCTCGATTTCGATCGGGGAGAATGTGCGGTCATGCTCTCCGCGAAAGGCATGTATATACGGACGCTGAAGTCCTATCCGCTGAACGCGCCGGTGTCCATCCAGATCAACTTCTACGGACAGATCGTCTGGGTGGATGCCCGCGTCATTTACCGCGACACGGACCGTGCGGGAATCCCGGGCCTGACCGGTGTCGGACTGCAGTTTCAGAATATCATGCCGCGGGGAGGGGAGATCATCCGCCGGTTCATCAATGACGAGGTCACCCACGGGCTTGCCCCCGGGTGGGCATGAGGGAATGAGCGCGGTCGCGGTAAAAGATGGAAGGAAGAACATGATGGATCGCAGGGAACTGATCAAAAAATACAAGAACAGCATCCAGCCGATGGGGATCGTTCAGGTCAGGAACATCAGGAACAACCGCGTGTATCTTACGGCAAGCGCCAATACCCCGGGCACGATCAACAGCATCCGCTTTCAGCTCAAGATGGGGACCTTTCTCCCCAGTGCCGGCCTTGCACAGGACTGGAAGGAGCTGGGAGAGCAGAACTTCGTTATGGAGGTTCTGGACGAACTCAAGCCCGTTGATGATCCGGGGTACGATTACCGGGACGATCTGAAAGCGCTTGAGGAAATGTGGCTGGAGAAGCTCAAGCCATTCGGAGAGCGCGGATATCACTGACAGAGAAGTAAGATATAAAAATTAAGAAGGAAGAATTAAGACCTTAATTATTGCGTTTGCTATAATTGGCGACTTGAACTCAAACGTTATCTGGGATACCAAGCACCCGCGCGAACTGAATCACTCTGCCCTGGTTGTGCTCTTGTCAGAGCTGGGTCTGGTCAGCGCATACCACTCCTTCTGCGGAGAGGCACACGGGAAGGAGACCAGGCCTACCTGCTACTTTCGCTGGAACGAGCAGCAGCCATTCCACATAGATTACTGTTTTATCCCCGAGACATGGACGAAAGAAGTGCGCCGCGTTGAGATTGGGTCATATGACAACTGGAAACAACACAGCGATCATTGTCCACTGCTCGTAGAGCTTGAGCGCCCTGCACTCCAAGCGGAGAACTCAAAACTTTGAACATGTTTTTACTGCCCTATGCTCCATGCTTTACCGATTTCACTCCGCACTCCGCATCCCGCACTGCATCTTCCCTCTGCAACTAACAGAAGACAATAAATATGATATAATACCTATATACACTATATCCAGGTGCACAAAGGAGGAGTACGATGGGAGACAAGGGCGGCAAGAAGGACAAAGATAAGAGCCAGAAGCAGAAAACAGTGAAGCATGTGCATGAAATGCAGCAGAAAAAGGACCATCAGACGACGAACACGCTTCAAGTAAAAAGCGGCCTTTTAGGATCACGTCTTGTATCTTGACGATCTGATTCGAGAACCCATAGGAGGTGTCCTTTATACGATTATCTGGTCTTTTATTTTGACATTTCCCTTTTCCGCTATTGTTTGGCCATAGTGGCCTGCTTGCTCCGGGAACATCCGGTCCGGAAAACAAACGCACGCGCAAGACGCCACCCGGGTCTCCTCTGGAGCATATCGTACATCCCTTGTCATTTCAGGCTCTTCTGACTTTCATGTGAGTGGAATAAGCATCTATATGACTTATTATGTAGTATTGGCGCCCATATTTCATGTTTGTCACCTTTCTTGCGTGCCCAAGAAAGGGACCCAAAGAAGGGCACCCGGCGAAAATCCTTTACGGCATGCTCGGTCGTCCTCGGTACATTTCGGAAACTCGCCCTTTGGGCTCAGACAGTCCGAAATGTTTAACCCTCGGACTCGGTCGCATGCCTAGATTTTCGCATGGGAAGCTTTTGGTGAAACGTCTTTAAACCAACCCCGCATGTCCCCGAAGCGGCCCTGTGCAACATGCACATGGGGTCCGTTCAGGCCACGAAGGGATATGCAAAAAAAAGATATAGGGTGAAAAAAGACCCTCACAAAAGCCGAATGATCCTCATTTCATAGATACCCGGCCGGTTGCGCCGTACGTGGACCATTTATTCTACCTGCGAATGTATCGCTCATGACGTATAATAATAAGCACCTCTATAATAACGACACGACGCGACAGGGGATGCGAACGATGGGAAATACTTTAACGAGCTACACAGACGACAACCTAACGCGCGAAGCGCTCGCCAGGGTCGGATCGGAACGAACGCTTCATGAGATCTACGGCCTCTTTTACGGAGGCCTGGCCGCGCCGGATCCAGCCGATCCTGGAGAGTATCTGCCCGTGATCTTCGAGGAAGACCCTGCCGATCCTGTTTCAGAAGAAGATGCTGAACAACTGAGTAATAATCTGCTGTCGCTCTGGAACTTCATTGCCCAATGGAAGCCGGAAGTGGCCCCCTTTTACTTTCCGGAGCAAGAGTATCCGGACAATTATCAGGGCGTGCTGCAGCACCTGACCGACGATGCGTCGATAGTGAAATATTTCATCGTGGGGCTTAACCTGGGCGGAACGGAAGAAGACGATTTTTCAGCGGATGCTGTCGATGCGATGCATGAACTCACGAAGGCGTTCGCGAGATTGGAAAAGAATATCGCTGTGTGTGCGGCATTGGACCCGACGGCAGGAGCGGGGGACCCGGATTCAGCAGCAACGATGCTGGACGAGATCGAGGAGATCATCGCCGACAGTTTCGCGCGGGTCTTCATCGGGCTGAAAGATGCGAAGCGTTGAACAGAAAGCCTTCGAAACATCTTGGGATTTGATCTTGAAATATACTCAGTGAGTGACCATGAGGCTTCCCGGCCGCGAACGTTCCTTGACACTCATCAACGCCTGCGATAGACTTGGTATGTTCAGGTGCGTGTAAAGGCAACAAAAAGGGGGCTTGCCATGAAGAATAACACCATAGGCGTTGTCATTCTCGTCGTAGGAATTGTTCTGCTGGTACTGGGATTCAATGAGTACGGAACCTTCGGGTCTCGTGCAGGCAGGATGATGGGCGCCGGCGTTTCGGATAGGGTCCTCTTTTTGTTCATCGCGGGAGCCGCATGCACTGTTTTTGGGCTCATGAAGACGCTGAAGAAATAATAGTCAAATAGTCAGGCTCAGAATCAGAACATCTTAGGAACCGGTCTTTACGGTTTGCCATTTCAATGGGGCTTTGATATTTTTCTCCCATGGCCCTCCTCTACGCGTCGAATGCCCTGTGAACCTATATGGTCACGTCTGGTATCTTGGCAAGGGAACCTCATCGAGTTGTACTTTCTGACAATTCATCATGTGCGGGGTTGTTGAGTGTAAGAGGTGTCACCTCTTACCGGGCTGTTGCCCAAACCGATTGTGTGCTTCGACAGGCTCAGCACGAACGGACAAAGTTCATAATATCAAAAGCTATACCGTTCGCCCTGAGCTTGTCGAAGGGTGAAAGGGGTTTGGGCAACAGCCCGTTACCTTATGAAATGAACATTATCACAGGAGACCTGATAATCATATGAAGGCACCTCAGCATACCAGAGCGCATCGGCACTCTGGTATGCTTCAAGGAAAGAGTCCAATCTAACCTTGGAGGTGCTGTATGAAATTGTACACTGGATTAGATCTAC